>NZ_JBFUIU010000911.1:0-3361 GCF_056401695.1 Variovorax sp. P4_D9 | reverse complement strand
CTGGAAGATCTCGTCGGTGAGATGGTGTACGCACGCAGGAATGCCGACCTGGGAAGGCTGGCCTTGCTTTGTTACTGCGAGATCCGGCACTGGGCGCGTCTGGCCGGCGAGCAGCGACTGGCAAGCTTGTCCAGCGCCCTCGTCACGGAGAACCCTCCCAGCGATCGCATGGAGTTTCTAAGACGAGTGGACGACGTCATCACCGAGCTCGAGGACGTCTGCGAGCGCGCGGGCATCAACGAGGGCTCGAAATCGCTGGCAATCGTCAGGGTTCGATAGGGCGCGCCCGACTGCGTTGCTGATGCGGATCAGCGTATAAAAGATTGCCTCGATAGAAGATCTATCTATACTTGAAGGCCCCTTGCAGGCCTCGTCTTGTAGATTCGAGGCGATCAAGTTAACTTCCATCGGTGTTCAGGGGTCGCCTCGCGCAGCGGGGACTTCCGACTGCGCTGGAGCTTCTGAACGACCGAACGCAATTCCGTTACACAGCGGTGCATGCGTTCGTCGATCGTGCCAAGCGGCCTGAAACCTTTGGAAGCGCGGGATCGACTTGGAGATTCTGACCATGTCCAACGGCGCAGTTCATAGGTTTGAGTACGAGGGCTGGCGTGTGGTCGTCGAGTTGGACCGGACGACTCCCGACGGAGTCATTTCCGGACACGCGGATCTGCATCGGAAGAACCACCACGAGCATCGGATAGCGCTGGCCGGCAAGCATGTAGATGGAGCGAGCGCAATCGCTTCCCTCTCCGACCGATCTCGCGCGTTCATTGACGACTGGCGCACGAAACGCCTGAATGGCGACTCGGACTTCKTCGACATCTAGCGGAAAAATACCGAGTTGCCAGATCATGATGGCAGACGATCCGAGGGAGGCGCTAGCGCAGCTTCAAGGAGATCGACATGATCATTTTCGCCCTGTACACGGCTTGGCAGCGGCTCCAGGCCTACCTGCGGCCCGGAAGGCTGGGTTCATGAGCTCGAAGTCCGCGCGGCGCGAGTATCTTGCGGCCATCGCCGACTTCGATCGCGCTTGCCTGGCGTTCTCGAGAGGGATGTCGTCGGTCCTCGATCGCCCCCCTCCTGGTGGCCAGCCATTGCCTCTGCTGTCTCCCTTGGGGCCAAGAAAGCCAGCGAAACGAGTCCGTTCTCGCGAAGCTACATCCGGGTTACACCGAATCCAGGCTCGCTGACACCCCGGCGCGGCAAGCGCCCTCGACATGCCGAGGCGCTGCCCGTAGATTTCGACATGGCCCGAGAAACCCGCCGCGATCCGCTCGAAAAGTACTGGTCGAATCGCGACTTCACGGTGACGTCCGAGCCGCGCGGCGAGCGCAAGTCCAGCAAGGCCAAGGCGCTCTCCTTCGTCATCCAGAAGCATGCGGCCAGCCGGCTTCGACCCGGCCGACAAGCGCATGGCGATCCACGTCGAGGACCACCCGCTTTCCTATGGATCGTTCGAGGGGACCATTCCGCCCAGGCAGTACGGCGCGGGCACGGTCGTCGTCTGGGACACGGCACCTGGGAACCGGTGGGCGATCCGCGCGAGGGCCTGCAGAAGGGAAAGCTGCTGTTCCACCTGCGCGGCCACAAGCTCGCCGGCCTGTGGGAGCTGGTCAAGATCGCCAAAGGCGGCGAAAAGCAGGAGCCGTGGATCCTGTTCAAGAAGCGCGACCCGTTTGCCCGGCCGAGAGTCGACTACGACGTGGTCTCCGCCCTGCCCGACAGCGTGATCGCGAAGCCCCTGCGGGCCGCGGCGCCAACAGGCAAGGCAGCAGCGAAGGCGCCCACGAAGCGGGTCGGGCCCACACGCAAGAGCGAAGACACCGAGGTGCCGGGCGCCGTGAAGGCGCCGCTGCCCGTCAGGATCAGCCCTCAGCTCGCGACCCTCGCGACGGGCGTTCCCGCAGCAGGCCAATGGCTCTTCGAGATCAAGTTCGACGGCTACCGGATCATGACGCGCATCGAGGGCGGCAAGGCGTTGCTGCTCACCTGAGGCGGGCACGACTGGTCGGCGAAGATGCCGAAGCTGGTCCTCGAACTGCAGAGCCTGGGTCTCCAGTCGAGCTGGCTGGACGGTGAGATCGTGGTGCTCGACGCGCATGGCCTGCCGAGCTTCAACGCGCTGCAGAAGGCATTCGATGGTCCGGGCAATGCGCAGATCGTCTACTTCCTGTTCGATGTGCCCTACTTCGAAGGCTACGACCTGCGCGACGTTGCTCTGGTGTCGCGCCGGCAATTGCTCAAGGCGCTTCTCGACGAAAAGTCGACGGAAAAATATCCGCTTCAGCGCCGCCTTCGAAGCCGACCCCGGTTTCGGTCCTGAGTTCGGCCTGCCGCATGAACCTCGAGGGCGTGATCGCCAAACGCGCCGATGCCCCCTATGCCTCGCGGCGCACCGAGACCTGGCTCAAGCTCAAGTGCCATCAGCGCCAGGAATTCGTGGTGGCCGGCTACACAGACCGCTCCGACGGTTCGCCTCAGATCGGGAGCCTGCTGCTGGGGGTTCACGCGCCGAATGGCGAACTGGCGTCGGTCGGCAGCGTCGGCACCGGATGGGACTCTGAAGAAGCCACTGCGCTCAAGCGCAAGCTGGCCAAGATCGAAATCGCCAAGTCACCCTTCGCGGCCGGCGCCGCCATGCCGGGTCGATGGTCG
This sequence comes from Variovorax sp. P4_D9, assembly GCF_056401695.1. NCBI lineage: Bacteria > Pseudomonadati > Pseudomonadota > Betaproteobacteria > Burkholderiales > Comamonadaceae > Variovorax > Variovorax sp. P4_D9. The sequence continues at coordinate 700 of NZ_JBFUIU010000911.1, read as the reverse complement.
AAACGCGTCGCCGACAGCGAACGATGGGTCGAGCCGCGCCTCGTCGCCGAGGTCGCCTTCGCGGAATGGACGCCTGACGGGCAGATCCGGCATGCATCCTATGTGTCGCTGCGAACCGACAAGCCGGCCAGCGCGATCGTGCGCGAGACCGCCAAGACGCTCGGGGATTCGGGCCCGGTGAAGACAGCTGGCAAGACAGCGGTCGGTCGGATCAACGTGAGCAACGCCGATCGCGTGATCGACCCACGCTCGGGCCACACCAAACTCGACCTGGTGCGCTACTACGAGTCGGTTGCCGAATGGATCATGCCCCATCTCAAGGGCAGGCCCTGCTCGCTGGTGCGCGGCCCGACCGGTGTGACGGGCGAGCTCTTCTTCCAGAAGCACGACGAGAAGATCAGCATTCCCGGCATCAAGGAACTGGACCCCAAGCTGTGGCCCGGGCACAGCCCCCTGCTCGAGGTCGGCACGTCGCAGGCGCTCGCCTCGGCGGCGCAGATGAACGTCATCGAGTTCCACACCTGGAATTCGACGGCCAAGAATATCGACAAGCCGAATCGCATGGTCTTCGACCTGGACCCTGGCGAAGGCACGTCCTGGCAGCACGTGCAGGAGGCGGCTGTCCTGCTGCGCGCGCTGCTGTCGGAACTGGGGCTCGATGCGTGGCTGAAGACCAGCGGCGGCAAGGGGCTGCATGTCG
>NZ_JBFUIU010000910.1:0-3373 GCF_056401695.1 Variovorax sp. P4_D9 | reverse complement strand
GGCCGAGTCCACTACGAGGTTGGCGATCCCTTGCTCGGTCAGCCAGTGGTGCAGCCAGAAGCCGTCACGGCCAGCCTCGTAGCAACTGCGCACCGACGCTTGCCCGGCCAGGCCGCAACGTGCCTTGGCCCTCGTGATCGCTGTGAGCACAGATGCCGTATCCCCCGCCGCGACCGCGCATCGGCTCGGCGCGCGCACGCCGTCACCCAGCGACAGCTTCCAGCTCTTGTCGCCTAATTCGAAGGCCATATACAGCCGGCCGATGATCGTCGTATCCTGCCCCTGAAGGGCTGTGTCAGGCGCTTTCATTTGCATGCTCCTTTCGAAAAACGAGTCTTCGAATCCTCGTTCTACTCCAGGGGGCTTACCTCCGCGGCCCTTCCATAGTATCTAGTACATTGACACGTAGGTTTCGAAACGTAATGACGCCCGAGCTTGCGGTCTGCGCGGCGCGCCGGCCCTGAACACCTTGATGCACCGGGTCTCCGTGCTCTCGATGGCGCATCACCTGGCCAAGCAGCCCAATCCGTGCGTGGACGCCGCGGTCAAGACGCTGCTGAGCAAGACCCGCAAGGCCTACGCGAAGCGCAGCGCCCTGCCCCACAAGCAGCGCGCGTTGACCAAGGAGCCGCTGGAGGCAGTGCTCKAAACCTGCGACGAATCGCTCAAGGGGAGGCGCGATCGCGCCCTGCTCCTCTTCGCCTGGGCCTCGGGCGGCCGCCGGCGCTCCGAGGTGTCTGAGGCGGTCTTCGAGAACCTGCGCCGGGTCGATGGGGGGAACTTTCTGTACACGCTGGCGAGTTCCAAGACGAACCACAACGGGAAGGTGCGGCCCGAAGATGTGAAACCCGTGGTCGGTTCGGCGGCCGAGGCGCTGGAGGCCTGGGTCAAGGCGAGCGGCATCGCCTCGGGGCCCCTCTTCCGGCGCATCCTCAAGAACGGGAAGCTCGGCTCCGACGGGCTCTCCGGGACGGCGGTTCGGGACCTCGTGAAGGCGCGGTGTGCGTTGGCAGGCGTGGGAGAGGATTTCTCGGCGCACTCGCTGCGCTCGGGGTTTGTGACCGAGGCGGGGCGACAGAACGTGCCGCTGCAGGAGAAGATGGCCATGACGGGGCATCGCAGCACGGACACGGTGGCGGGGTATTTCAGAGCGGGCGCTGCGCAGGTGAGCGCGGTGGCCCGGATGATGGATTCGGGGATGCGAATGGCGGCCTCGGGCCCTCTCGCGACCTCAACCACACGCCCCCATTTCGGCTTAGCAGGGAGCTGCCGTTCGCTCGCGGCGCCCGAACTCACAGTTCCGGCCATTTGCAGACTTTGGGAAGGCCCCGTCCTTTCCGCAGGCATYACCCGCCGCCGGCGAGAGACATGCGCTCAACCTGGCAGGCATARCTTCCGGGCTGGGTCGAACAYGCGGWGGGTTGACCGTGGGCGGGCGGCRTGCCCGAACAGCCTACCAGRACGATCAGGGCGCACAGAAGTGCAGCGTTCGCRATCTTGGACATTTCGTTTTCCAAGCKTSGGGAGCAAGCCCATGCCGATCCGGGATCGCGCATGCAACTGGGGAGTCTACGCCCTGGTCGCGGCTSCACKCGAAYGCGGTGTRCGTTCGCCTACCATCGTATCTGCGCGCCGAACTTCCGCAGTGGGCCCTCTCGCGACCCTCAACCTCCCAGCTCGAACTGGAACTGTCGGCCATAAGCCGACCTTCGTGGGCGTTGACCACTTGTAACTGCGTGGCGAGTTCGCGTGAGCGTAGCTACCTCGTGGGCTACTCGATGCCGAGGTCCAGCTTCGACACCAACGCGCGGCTGTGTTCATTCAAGCCAACAACCTCCACCTGGCTACCGTGCTTGCGGAGCCTTTGACAAACCTTGTCCAAAGCGTTCACTGCAGTGATGTCCCAGAAGTGAGCCGCGCTGAGGTCAATGCGAACGGGTCTGCTCTCGACGTCCCGCACGTCGAACGCGTCGACGAGCATGTCAGCCGATGCAAAGAAGACCTGTCCAGAGACGCGATAGGTCAAGCTTTCGATTCCCGTCTTCACGACAACAAGAAGACGTGAGACCTTGAAAGTGAAGAACACGCCGCTCAACAACACCCCGATAGTCACCCCGGCGGCGAGGTTGTCCGTGGCAACGGTCACCACCACGGTTGCGACCATCACGGCACTTGAAAGTTTCGGGTGCTTCAAGAGCGCACGCGCCGAGCCCCAATCCAGCGTAGAGGCAGACACCATCACCATGATGGCTACCAAGGCGGCCACCGGTACCTGAGAAACCCAGGGCTTCAGAAGCACCATGAGAATCAGGAGGAACGCACCCACGAACAGCGTTGAGAGACGCCCACGGCCGCCATAGCGAACGTTGCTCACCGTCTGCCCAAACATCCCGCAGCCGGCTATTCTACCGAACAGGCTCGCCGCGATGTTGGCGACGCCTAGCCCACTGGACTCGCGGTTCTTCGAGCTTGGCGTGTCCGTGAGCTCGTCCACGACGCTGGCCGTCATCATAGATTCGAGCAAACCCACCATCGCGATGGCCACGGCCGGCAAGGCTATGAGTTTCAGCGTCTCAAATGACATCGGCACCTCGGGCAAACCGAACGAGGGCAAGCCATCAGGCAGATGGCCCAGGTCAGCCACCGCCAGCTGCGAGGAGGTACTCGACCCCGTGCGCATGGACGAGTGGAGCAGCAACCAGGGCGACGGAGCCTGCTGCGGCAGATACTATCGCTGGCCGGCCTCCAGCAAATGCGATGACTATGCTGATGACGAAGGAGGCGAAGAGTCCGACCGCAGGGTCGACGCCTGCGACGAACGAGAAAGCAATGACCTCCGGAATGAGAGCGAACGTGGCGACCGCGCCGGCCATGAGTTCGCCCGGAATGCTAGGCGCCCACTCGGCGCGAAATGGGTGTGGATGTTTGGACATGAAATAGCCTGCTCCGCGTGGAGCGGAGTTTGTAGAAGAGCCTGAACATACCTAGCCCTAGAAGCCATGCTCCAAACCAGGCGGCGAAAGCTGCTACGGCTCTCTACGGCGGCAATAGTCGAGAGCAACCGGACTGCCGGCTACTCGAATCCCGTTCGATGCGGGACAAGGTGAAGCTATGAAGACGCGCAGCATCGCAGTTGCACCCATTTCGGGTGCGAAGACGACGGCACGGACCATAGATGCTCACCTGTTCATTGTAGTTGCTGTGCCTCCGCGTCCATTGCTGCACAGCGGCTCTGTTCGTGCTCAGGAATGGCCGGTCCCTGGCGCGCCCAATGTGCGCATTGGGCTCGGAAGCCGGCGCGCATCCCGCAGAATGCGGCCACGACCGGTCGTTCAGCGTCTTGGCACAACCGGTCCCGGGCAGAGGCTCGGAG
>NZ_JBFUIU010000909.1:0-3377 GCF_056401695.1 Variovorax sp. P4_D9 | reverse complement strand
CGGTCACGCTTCCCCTTGAGCGAGTCGTCGCAGGTCTCCAGCACCGCCTCGAGCGGCTCGTTGGTTAGCGCGCGCGGTTTGTGCGGCAGGGCGCTGCGCTTCGCGTAGGCCTTGCGGGTCTTGCTGAGCAGGGCCTTCACCGCCGAGTCGACGCAGGGGTTGGGCTGCTTGGCCAGGTGGTGGGCCATCGACAGAGGACCGAGATCCGGTGCATGTGCGTGTGCGCGAAAAGGCCGATTGCCCCCTTGAGCTTCGTCTGACTGCGCTTGGAAATCGAGCGCAGCACCGCGATCGGCGGAGCGACCCAAGCGCGGAAGAGCATGACCATCTTCGCGGTTGGCACAGAACCGATCCTCGCCCCGTCAACGTCATTCGTGCTGATCTGGCCCGCGCCAAAGATCTGCTTGCTGCCTTGGGCTGCGACACCGGGGGCACCGTCCATTGCTTTGCCCGCCAGCGCGTCATGGGCCTGGCCGAGGAGCTCTGCGCTGCAGAGGACGCTGCCGAGCGCATCGCAGAGTCGGTCGCATTGAAGTGGATCTATCGCTATGCCAGTGGCAGGGCCTGGCGATCAATGAAGGCCACGGTCTGCAGAGCCCCTGACACGCCAAGCGCTCGACCGCCTCGAAACCCGCGCCAGCAAAGGCTCTCGGTGGTCCCCCACGGGGGTATCGGTACCCTTAGCCAGGCGCTCCAGACCGGGGCTCGGCGCTCTTGGTGCCGAGGTTGGGAGTCGCCACGCGCTTGACGCCGCGCTCGCGACATTACTATTTGGGGGCCTACAGTGTGTGTGTGGTAATACAATCTTCATTATGTTAAATCTATAGCAACCATCATTGCCCTTGAGCGTGGCGGCCGTCCAGGTTCAGAATGTTGTTCGCATCCTCGAAACAAAGTTGTTCTCGACCTCGCGTGCTATGTTAGTTTGGGCCTGCAACTGAAGAGCTGGCAGTGAGCTCACAGCTTCTTCAATAGAAATCGCCGATTCAGCAACGTCCGCCCTCTTCGCCACCAGGCCCTCGAGCTTCAGCTGCTTGGTCATTTCGAATAGCTGCTCCCGTGCTCGGCGTCCACGTGGCTCATCGGCAGGATGAAGGAGCGCAGTTCAAGGCCGAGGTTCTCGTGGCGTGCCGGCAACCTGAGGCGTCAGCCGCGGCGATCGCGAGGCTGTTCAATCTGAACGTAGTGCACMGGTGGCGCGCCGACGATCGCAAGTCCGCGTGCCGAAGGCCGGCCGAAGCTCCGACTTTGCCGGCGCCAGCCTTCATCGCGCTTGGGCATTCGCCAAACGCTTACAAGATGGAAGAAGAGAACGGGCACCGCAGGGCGCGGCGCTCATCGTCAAAGTCGTAGAGGACGGCACAGACATGCCCAGGTACCCCTTTTGAGGGATGACGTTCAAATGTCCAGAAACCAAGATCAGGACGGATTGGCGTCGTCTCATCTGCGCCTTTTGGGGGTTTTAGATGCCGCTGTCACTGAATGACCCGTTGGTGCAATCGACTTTCACGCTGGCATCGACACCGCAGTCACGCACCGTCCGCGTCGGAAGTGAGTTCCGCGAAGTGTCGACGCCCTTCCCCTCGCCGCCAGACTGGCGGGATCACTGGATCTATTTCTTGATGCTGGACCGGTTCAGTCGAGACGACCAGACAGCGCCTTCGAGCATGCCCTATGACGCCCCCTTTGGTGGATTCCAGGGCGGAACGTTCAATGGCGTCAAKGCCCGGCTCGACTACATCAAGCAGCTTGGAGCGGGGGCAATCTGGCTGTCGCCCGTGCTGAAGAACCGCCCATCCGACGTCGGGACCTTCCATGGCTACGGCATCCAGGATTTTCTTCGCCCCGAGCCGCGGTTCGCCTCTAGCCCCGGCAAAGAGGATGAAGAGCTGCGGGCACTAGTAGACGAGGCGCACGCGCGGGGCCTGTACGTGATCTTCGACATCGTGCTCAACCATGCTGGCGACGTCTTCGGCTACCAAGACTTCGGCGCCTCGGCCCCCGCCAGCCCCGACCCCAGGCCGATCGAGTGGCGCGACCAGGACGGCCGCGCCCGGCCGGACTTCCAAGCCATCGAGAACATCCCGGAGGCCCAGCGCCATCCCGAGGGCCTGGTTTGGCCGGCGCAGTTGCAGCGAAACGACTTCTTCCGGCGCCGCGGCAAAGGGGGAGAAGCAGGAGGCGACTTCGAGTCGTTGAAGGAATTCGTGACGAACGTACGCGATGGTGCAGTGTTCCCGGTGCGCGACGCCCTGATCTTGGCCAACCAGTACGCAATCGCGCGCTACGACGTCGACGGTTTTCGGATCGACACCCTGAAATACATCGAGCCCGAGTTCGCACAGGTTTTCGGGAACGCGATGCGCGAGTACRCATTGAGCATCGGGAAGAAGAATTTCTTTACCTTCGGAGAAGTCTTCGACGGCGAAGAGCGCATCGCGCAATTCATCGGCCGCAACACCCAGGAAGGTGGCGATCTCGTCGGCGTGGACGCCGCACTGGACTTTCCGCTCTTCTTTCGCCTGCCCTCCGTAGTGAAGGGATTTGCGCCGCCCAACGAGGTCATCGACGTCTACCGCCGCCGCAAGGAAGTCGAGCGCAACGTTCTGACCAGCCATGGCGAGGCGGGCCGGTTCTTCGTCACCTTTCTCGACAACCATGACATGAAGGAAAGGATCCGTGCCGCAAGTGCCGATGCTGCCGACCCGTTCGACCCTCAGGTGATCCTTGGCGTGGCGGCGCTGTTCGGCCTGCAGGGCATTCCGTGCGTGTACTACGGTACTGAGCAAGGACTGCACGGGCGCGGCCACAGCGACCAGTTCGTGAGGGAGGCGCTATGGGGCAAGCCGAATGCCTTCGATGTCGATCATCCCCTCTACACGGCCATTGCGCGACTGTCCAGAATTCGGGACGCCGAACCAGCGCTGCGCTACGGTCGCCAATATTTTCGGCCGATCTCCGGTGACGGCGTCCAGTTTGCCGCCTCGAGCTTTGCCCCGGGAGTGCTGGCTTTTTCCCGAATCCTGAACAACCGCGAAGTCCTCATAGTGGCCAACGCGAGCACGACTAAGCCTTTTGAAGGCTTTGTCCTGGTCGATCTGTTCATCCACAACGACGGTGACCGGTTTCATGTGCTGAACGACACCAGCGCCCCCGAGCCACGGCCTGTCGAAACCCGCTCAGGCCTCGTGATCCACGAGATCGAAGGCGGCGTGACCTCGGGTCCGGCTCGCATGATTGAGGTGACTTTGCGTCCAATGGAGGTGCAAGTGCTGGCGGAGTAAGGGTCGGCAAGCAGCGGGAACGAGATTGACGGCTGGAGCTCTTAGGTGTTTGCGGGAGTCAACCCCTGCCCCTGAAGCTGGACGAAGCTGGAC
>NZ_JBFUIU010000908.1:0-3382 GCF_056401695.1 Variovorax sp. P4_D9 | reverse complement strand
GTGAAACGGCGAAGAAACAGGAAAACTATGGCTGAACAGATCGCAAAGGCCGCTCCCGACTGGGAGCGCATCGAACTTGACTACCGCGCAGGCATCAAGACCCTGCGCCARATGGCAGCCGAGCACTACATCACCCACGGCGCGATCAACAAGCGAGCGAAGGCCAATGGATGGGAGCGTGACCTGTCCGAGAAGATCCGGCGCAAGGCTGACGCACTGGTATCCAAGGCACTGGTATCCACCGCGCGGTATCCAACGAATCCAAGGTTTCGGAGAAGCAGGTCATGAGGCGAATGTCCAGGCGATCGTGCAGGTCCGCCTCTCTCACCGCAGAGACATCCAGCGCAGCCGAAGCGTCCTGATGCGCCTGATGGACGAGATGGAGCWGCARGTYGGMCCCGAGAACGTYCAGYTRCTCGAAGAGCTSGGCGRSCTGCTGCGCMRSCCCGACGAGAACGGCCAGGACCGGCTGAACGACCTCTACCGCAAGATCATCAGSCTSCCCGGCCGCGCCAAGACCATGAAGGACATGGGCGAGACGYTGCGSGTKCTGGTCGSCCTSGAGCGCCAGGCWTTCGGCCTKGACGGCGCCGAGAMMGATCCCGATGCGCCAGGSGCAGGCAAGGCCCTCACGGACGCCGAGCGCGCTGTCCGGCTGTCCCGCTTCATCAATGGCAACCCGAGCGCCATGGCCGCGATCGCTGCCCTTGCAGACGGAAAGAACTGAGCCAGGCCTTCTTTGTCAGCACCGCGGACATGCTGGCCCCGGTGCACGTTCAGGCTTGTCGTCAGCAGACGGGTCCAGCGTCAAACACTTGCCTCCCGAACTCAATCCTGAGGCCAGCGGCGGCAAGGCCGCGAATGCGGGGCAGGCCAAGGTCGAGGCGCGCGATGCCAAGGCCGCGGCCAAGAAGCAAGCCACCACCAAGTGATCGGCTTTCGGCGTTTGATCTAAAAAGCGCCCGGCGCCGATCTCCAGGCGCGCCGCTTCGGGGGCCAGGCGTACAGCCGCTGTGGGCCCAGAGCTGCCTTTCAGGGCACGTAAAGGGAAGCCAGAAAGCAGTCGCTCAACGTTCGAGGTAACGGGCCGGGACGGTGAGGTTGCGCCACCTCCCTGCTCGGTGCCCCCGTGAATTTCGGGTTAAGCAGCGCCCACGTACTGTTGAAGCAAGGGACGTGCTCTTGACTGTAGGACGCGCTCGTAAACCGAGACGACGCCATCAATCAGGCCCGCAACCTCAGAATACGAGGCCGTGGGAACAATAGATTGCCAACCACCCACTTTCGTCCAATACCAATAGCCTCGCCCGACAACGCAGATCGCTCGAATGGCCGGCTCGGCAGCTTCGATCAACCCTTGATAGCGCTCAATCTCGTCCTTCTGCGAGAGGTCGGACTTAAAGGCAAAGAGACAGGGAATGACGTGCTCCGGCGACCCACCTGGAACGTGCAGGAGCTTCTCCAGCCTTCGAGCCTTTTCGTGCGTCTCGCGCAGCTCTTCGAGGGTCAATGTGCTCTTCACCTCCATTGTGAACAGCGTCGATTCGAGCGGAAACACGCCAGCGTCTTCGTCGACGAGAAGGCAGGGCATCGCGTTTCGACTGTAGATCACAACATCCTGCTCCGTTGACTGCTCGTCATAGGCGGTAATGACGACGCCGTGGCCGACTCCAATCGTCGGAGGAAGAAAGGGACGAAGGAGGGCTCGGACGAGCACCTCGCGAAGGGCGCCCTTGAGTCCAGCGTGGTTCATTTGGCCGAGAGCCTTGGCTGACGCCACCGCCCCAGCAACCCTCGCGGCAAATAGGTCTCTGAATACTTGATTCATGGGTAGAACCCCCTTGTCTGCCCAAGTTCGACATCAGCGGCAGCCGGACGCCAGCGCAGTTTCTTCGGGCAAGAGCGGCAGCCGATTGATCATGACAGACTTCTCGGAAGCTGACGTAGCCGAGTGGCGGCTCCTGGCCGATCGGGGTGCTCGCTGATGCACGCGCAGCGCTCGACGACTAGGAGCGCGAAATCGATCAGTTGCTGGTGTAGAGGATTGCCCTGGCGGATCACGCCCGAGGCTTATGCCGCGATGCGGAACTCGCGGAGTGGATCGCGGGCTGGTGGGCAGCCTACGGGATCGTCGTCTTCGTTTTCCATGGCGCCATGCTATGCGGCCGCCCGGGCGCCCGTGTCAGCCACCGACCTTCAAACGTGCAAGCACCGCCAGCCGGCGTAGTGCCTGGCGCGCGGCCGCCAGTTCGGGCGTCTTGCCGCCCTGCGCTTCGAGTTCGTTCAAGGCTTTCGAGATCAGGGCGACGTCGTCGGGCTTCGCCGCGACGCGCGGTACGGGGGCGAGCGTTTCCTCGTCCTCGGGCAGCACCTCGGCATCATCTGGCGCCTGCCATTTTTTGCTGCCCGTATAGGGGCGCGAGGTAGCCGCTCATCGACGTCTTCGTCAGCAGAGTGCCGCGGCGCCAGAACCGAAACTTCGCGCCCACGGACAGCTCAGCGAATGTCACTCTGCGTCCTTCCAGACCACAACGAACTCGGCAGCGCCACGCGCTTCGTCGCCGGCCTCGTGCCGCAGGATGACGCAGAGCGCCTCGAGCTCGTCTAGCCGCCACTCGCCGTCGAGCCAGGCGCAGCCCCCGCCGTCGGCGCTGGTGCGAGACAGCTTGCCCTTCGACCCCTGCGCGAGGATCTTCTTCGCCTGCTCGACCGAGATGCCCAGGGTGTCGGCGATTGACTCGCGGATCATGATGGCAGCTCCTTCGAGCTCATCGGACAGCTCCGGGCGCAGGTCGGTGTGCGAGGCGACATCCTTCGGGATCAGGTAGAGGCTCTCGGCTGCTTCGTCCATCAAATCGGCCATTTCGGCTAGATCCTGCCGTCGGAGGGTGCGCTTGGGGTCTTGGGGCTTCCTGGGCATGGCCAAGAATACCTTTGGCGCCGAAAACTGGACAAGAAAAAGCCCGCCGAAGCGGGCAAGACCCTTGAAGGTCGGAAGAGTCGTAATTCGCTGAAGTGGAGTGCGCTACTGAGCAGAGCCTGACTTTCCCGCAACGCGGGAGGGCTGAAGGTGCGGCACAGGGCCCCATCACCAAAACCGCCACCAGGGCCATTTGCTTGGATGGGCGTTCTCAAGCGGAGCAGCCAGCGTCGTTGCCCGGCCGAACCGGCGCCGCTCCAGCACCTCGCATGCAAGGGCGGCGATTCTGGCTTCGCCGTCTCCCTGCAGGCCCGCACCCTGAACTCATGGGCGCGTTGAAACAGTTCATCGTCGGGGAGTTTGGCAGGGGTCGGGGGCATGGGCCGATTTTGGCCGGTGACTGATCAAAGGCCCTCCGGGTGATCCCCGGGGGTCTGCCAGCTACGACCGCTCCATCGCTGC
>NZ_JBFUIU010000907.1:0-3388 GCF_056401695.1 Variovorax sp. P4_D9 | reverse complement strand
AGCTCGAGGAGAGCTTGGCGGACTTGACTTCCTTGCCGGCGCCGGCGCCGGGCGCGGCAGCGGTGCCCGGTGCAGCGGGCGCACCCGGCCGGACCGGCGGCGCGGTCGGCTTGTGCAGCGTGCCCTTGACGGCGGCTTTCTCGGGCGCGGGCTTCTCGGGCGCCTTGTGCGGCACCAGCACGCGCGCCGGTGCATTCATCATGGCGCGGATGGCTTCGGCTTCGGCCAGCGCCTTGCGGCGTCGTTCGTCGAGGTCCTTGGCACGGGCGGCTTCTTCGTCGGCGCGAGCCTTCGATTCGGCGGCGGCCTTGGCCTTGGCGTCGTCCTTGGCCTGCGCCGCGGCGGCTTCGGCGGCGGCCTTGCGGTCGGTCACGGCGGGGGCTTCCTCGGGCGCTTCGGGTGCGCCTTCGGACACGGTGGCCGCAGCGGCGGCCTCGGCCGCCTTCTTGCTGGCAGCCTTGGCTTCCTGCTCGGCACGCTCCGCGCGATCGAGCTTCTCGCGCTCGCGGGCTTCGGTTTCTTCGCGCAGGCGGCGTTTCTCGGCCAGTTCTTCTTCCTGGCGGCGGATCAACTCGGCCTGGCGGCGGGCGTCTTCCTCGCGGCGGGCGAGTTCGGCCTCGTCGATCCGGGGTGCCGCGGGTGCAGCGGCGGCGGGCGCCTCGGCCTCGGCGGCTGCGCTCGCCTCCGGCACCGCGGGATGGCCCTCGTCGCGCTGGATGAAGGTTCGCTTCTTGCGCACTTCGACCTGGATGGTGCGGGCGCGTCCGGTGGCGTCGGCCTGCTTGATCTCGCTGGTCGACTTCTTGGTCAGCGTGATCTTCTTCCGCTCGGGCTCGACCGTGCCGTGGCTGGCTTTCAGGAAGCCGAGCAGGCGCTGCTTGTCGGCCTCGCTGAGCGCGTCGGTGAYGGCCTGCTTGGGCACGCCTGCGCTCTTGAGCTGGTCAAGCAAGGTTTCGGGAGTCTTCTTGAGTTCGTTCGCGAACTCGGCGACAGTGGTACTGGACATATTGGTTTCGTGCCTCCATGACCGTCACTCTTGGCCGGCGAACCAATGTTCGCGGGCTTTCAAGATCAGGTTCTTGGCCTCATCGGCGCTCTGGCCGGTGATTTCGGTGAGTTCATCGACCGCGAGGTCGGCCAGGTCGTCACGGGTGTGCACACCCGCCTCGGCCAATTTGGGAATCAGGGCCGGGTCGAGGCCGGCGAGGTCGCGCAGATCCTGCGAAACGCTCTCGACGTCCTCTTCACGGGCGATCTCCGCCGTCAACAACGCATCCTTGGCGCGTGAACGCAGCTCGTTGATGGTGTCTTCGTCGAAGCTCTCGATCTCGAGCAGCTCGGAGATCGGCACGTAGGCCACTTCCTCGAGGCTGGTGAAACCTTCGGAGATCAGGATGTCGGCGATTTCCTCGTCAACGTCGAGCTTCTCCATGAACAGCTTGCGGCTGGCATCGGTTTCGGTCGCCTGCTTCTGGGCCGACTCGTTGGCGTCCATGATGTTGATCTTCCAGCCGGTCAGGTCGGAGGCGAGCCTCACGTTCTGACCGCCACGGCCGATCGCGATCGCGAGGTTTTCCTCGTCGACCACCACGTCCATTGCATGTTTCTCTTCGTCGACCACGATCGACGACACGTTGGCCGGCGCCAAGGCGCCGATCACGAACTGGGCCGGGTCCTCGCTCCACAGCACGATGTCGACGCGCTCGCCGGCGAGTTCGTTGGTGACCGCGTTGACACGGGTGCCGCGCACGCCGACGCAGGTGCCGATCGGGTCGACCCGCTTGTCGTGCGAGAGCACCGCGATCTTGGCGCGCGAACCGGGGTCGCGGGCGCAGCTCTTGATCTCGAGCAGGCCCTGCTCGATCTCGGGCACTTCCTGGCGGAACAGCTCGATCATGAACTCGGGTGCCGAGCGCGACAGGATGATCGGCGCGCCGCGCAGGGTCAGGTCGACCTCCATGATCATGGCCCGCACGCGGTCGCCGTTGCGCAGGTTTTCCTTGGCGATCATCTCGCTGCGGCGCAGGCGGCCTTCGACTCTGCCCGCTTCAACGATGATGTCGCCCTTGTCCAGGCGCTTGACGGTGCCGGTGAAGATCTTCTCGCCGCGCGACATGAAGTCGTTGAGCAGCATCTCGCGCTCGGCGTCGCGGATCTTCTGCAGGATCACCTGCTTGGCGGCCATGGCGCCGATGCGGCCGATCGGCACCGAGTCCACCGATTCCTCGATGTACTCGTCGACCTCGATGTCGRCCATCTCTTCCTTGGCTTCGAACAGCAGGATTTCCTGGTCGGGCAGCTGCAGGCCGGCTTCATCGGGCACCACGTGCCAGCGACGGAAGGTCTCGTAGTCGCCACTGTCGCGATCGACGGCGACGCGAATGTCCACGTCGCCCTGGTAGAGCTTCTTGGTGGCTTGCGCCAAGGCGGACTCGACCGCACCGAAGACGACGTCGCGCTCGACGTTCTTCTCGCGCGAGATCGCATCCACCAACATCAACATTTCGCGATTCATGCCACCACTCTCCTCATTCAGTCCGACACCGCGGTGCCGGGTTTTGGCCTGCGCCCATTGAAATCCACTATCGGGGCGAGCCGTGCTTCACGCAGCTCGTCCAATGCAAAACCGAGTGCCTGCAAGGGGGCAGGCACGCGCTTCTTGCTGATCTTCTGACCGGGCTTCGCGGCCGGCTCCTCGCTCCAGACGATCTGCCATCCGGGCGTACCGTCCGCGGCTGCGACACGCTCCAGCGTGCCGCGAAATTTCTTGCGGTTGGCAGCCACCTGGCCCGCCGCCGCCGCGCCCATCGGCGCTTTCAGCGTGATGTCGATCACCTCGCCGACAAAACGCTCGAAATCCTGTTCGTTACGCAACGGCCGGTCGATACCCGGCGATGACACCTCGAGCCGCTTGTACTCGGCGCCGTCGACCTCGAGCGCGAACTGCAACTGCCGCGTGACCTTCTCGCAATCCTCGACCGTGATAAAGGGCTCGGGCGCTCCAGCGGCGGCAGCTTCAGAGTTGGGGCCGGCCCAGGGCAAATCAATCGTGACGCGCAGCAATCCCCCGGCCGAGCGTTCGATCTCGACCAGGTCGTAGCCGAGCCCGGCCACGGTTTGTTCCACTGTCTGCTGCAATGCCACGTGTCTTTGTTCGCCTTTGAGTTCAACCGATGCCGCCGCGCTCCCCGCGCTCCGAACGCGCTAGCCGCATCGAAAATGCTTCGACCAATAAAAAACGGGCGGTTGGTACCCGCCCGTTTGGTCGTGAGCCTCGGATTATATGCCAAATTCGTTACAGAAACAGGGGTTTCTACGGCCTACGGACCGTTTTGGCGGCTGCGGAACGCCACCAAACCATTACAAAAAGCAACGCACCGACAGCCAG
>NZ_JBFUIU010000906.1:0-3392 GCF_056401695.1 Variovorax sp. P4_D9 | reverse complement strand
ATGCGATGCAGCAGCTCGACGCCGGCGATCGTCACGGCCGCGCGATCGAAGACCTTGAAGCCGAGCATGGGCTTGATGCGCAACTTCACGCCTCGATGGTCCTGCTCGACCATATTGTTCAAGTATCGAGACGATCGCAGCCGAGTGTCTTTCCAGCGAGAGCTCTGCTCGGGAAGTTCTCGCACCGCGCGATGCGAGGCAGCGTAGCCATCGAGCGTGATGCTCACCGGAGGTCGCCCTTGAGTCTTCAGCGCCTTGCGGAAGAATGCCTTGGCCRCTCTCACATCTCGATTGGCGCTCAAGCGAAAATCCACGGTCTGGCCCTCGCGATCAACAGCCCGGTACAGGTAGGTCCATATGCCGCGGATTTTCACGTAGGTTTCGTCGACGCGCCACGAACGACCGGCTTGGCGAGCGAATCGATTCCAGCGCTTCTCGAACTCGGGCACGAAGCGCTGCACCCATCGCATGATCGTCGTGTGGGCCAAGGCCAGGCCGCGCTCGGCCATCATCTCCACCAGGTCGCGCAAGCTCAGCTTGAATCGCAGGTACCAGCGAACGCACAGAACGATGATCTCTCGCTCGAAGTGCCGGCCCTTGAACAGTTCGTCCATGCTTTGAACCTTCTTCGCCATCGACCTGCCCGGGGTGCACAAACCGGGTAGCCTACACCGCGGCACGGTTTGCACCAGAACCCCAGAACGCCGCCCCTGCGAGAATTGCTCCGGCACTGGCAAGGTGACTGTCGGCATCGGAGGCGCGTAGCCCGAAGGTGGTGTCGGTCAAGGAGTCCCGAAAACCGTTCGCCTGCCCTTCCGTTCGCCCTGTACGGCGCACTCCTCGCCCACGGCACCGACAATGACGCCAAGGGCGTCAGCACCATGATCCCTGGGATCGATGTGGCGCAGATCGCGGCGGCGATGCGCGCGCTCGAGCAGCCTGGCAGGCTGCGCCGGGCCAACGAATGCGTCGCGCAGTTCCAGAGTCGGGTACCCATCGCCTCGCTCTGGGGCGACGGAGAGAAGGGTTCGGCGGACATGATGGCACTGGATGCAAGCCGCCACCTTTGGACGTCGCGCGTCGATCCGCGGCGCCGCAC
The DNA here is from genome assembly GCF_056401695.1 of Variovorax sp. P4_D9. Classification (NCBI taxonomy): domain Bacteria; kingdom Pseudomonadati; phylum Pseudomonadota; class Betaproteobacteria; order Burkholderiales; family Comamonadaceae; genus Variovorax; species Variovorax sp. P4_D9. Next base: position 2,293 of record NZ_JBFUIU010000906.1, on the reverse strand, counting down.
CTATGCCGCCGGTATCTACACCCACGTGCGCGACCGGTGGGGCATCTTCTATGACCAGCCCATCGTGCTCAATGAGCGCCAGGCCGGCGTAGCTGTCGAAGGCGTCGAACTGCAGAACCGCACCGACGATCGCATCCGGATCTCCCTGATCGCGGTCGACACTCACGGTTTCACGAGCGTCGCGATGGCCATCGCCAAACTCCTTGGGTTCGACCTGTGCGCGCGGCTGCGCAATCTGAGTGAGCGCAAGTTGTTCATGCCCCGTGGCTGGCCGGTACCCGAGGCGCTCGAGGCGGTGACCGTCCGACGGGTATCGCTCTCGGCGATCGAGCGCGGCTGGGACGACTTGCTGCGACTTGCCGCTTCGATCCGTGCGGGCAAGGTATCGGCGGCGCTGGCGATCGAGCGCCTTGGCTCGGCAGCAATCGGAGATCCTCTGCACCGCGCGGCCGAGCATCTGGGACGACTCCTGCGCACCCTCCTTCTATGCGACTACCTGGCCATCGACGAGTTTCGCCGAGAGATCCACACGCTGCTCAACCGCGGTGAGTCGGTCCACCAGTTGCAGCGGGCGATCTACACCGGCAAGGTGGCGCCCGAGCGGGGCCGGCGGCGCGACGAGATGGTGGCGATCTCTGGCTCGCATGCGCTGCTGACCAACATCGTGCTGGCATGGAACACGGGTCGCATGAACAGCGTAGTCGATAGCCTGCGCAAGAATGGCGCTGTTATCGAAGACGATCGGCTGCGCCGCATTGGGCCGGCCCACTTCGGACACATCAACTTCCGCTTTAGCATCCGTTCGATGAGCTTGCGCTGGTGCACTTCCAGGCCGCCGCGCTTGCGCCACGCACCCATTGCCCGTCGCAGCTGGTCAGCCTCGCCGGCGGTGAAGTCGGCGGCAACCATCGCGATAGCCATGACCTGCTCTTGGAAGAGCGGGATGCCAAGCGTGCGTTCCGTTGCCTGCTTGTTTTCCTCGCTCGGGTAGGTCACCTCCTCCTCGCCCATGCGGCGACGCAGGTAAGGGTGGACCATGCCACCTTGGATCGGGCCCGGTCGCACGATCGCAACCTGGATGACCAAGTCGTAGAAGGTGCGCGGCTGCATGCGCGGAAGCATGCTCATTTGGGCGCGCGACTCAATCTGGAAGACGCCCACGGTGTCGGCCCTGCAGATCATCTCGTAGGTGGCCGGGTCCTCTGCCGGAACATCCTGCATGCGCATAGGCGGGCCGCCGGCCTTCTCGCCGGCCAGGTCGAGCGCGCGGTGGATGGCGGTGAGCATGCCCAGCGCGAGGATGTCGACCTTGATGAGTCCGGTCGAATCGAGATCGTCCTTGTCCCACTGGATGATGCTGCGGTTGTCCATAGCGGCGTTCTCGACCGGCACCAGGCGACTGATCTTATCGCGGCCGATCACAAAGCCGCCCGGGTGCTGGCTCAGATGGCGCGGGAAGCCGCGGATCGTGTCGGCGAGCGTGAGCCAGTGCACCACCGTTGGGTCGGCCGGGTCGATTTCGTTTTCGAGCAGGCACGCCTCGCTGATCCACTTCTCGTCGGTGCCGTAGGCCGTGCTGGCCAGGCGGTCGATCTTGTCCGCATCGACGCCCATGGCCTTGCCCACATCGCGCAGCGCCGACTTCGTGCGGTACGTGGTGGCCACGGCGGTGAGGGCCGCGCGATCGCGCCCATACTTGTCGTAGATGTACTGCATCGCCTCCTCGCGCCGCTGGTGCTCGAAGTCGACGTCGATGTCAGGCGGCTCCTTGCGTTCGACTGAGATAAAGCGTTCGAAGAGCACGCTCATGCGGTCGGGATCGACGTTCGTGACCTCGAGGCAGTAGCAGACCGCGCTGTTGGCGGCCGAGCCTCGGCCCTGGCAGAGGATGTTGCGGTCGCGCGCCCAGTGCACGATGTCGGCCACCGTCAGGAAGTAGCTCTCGTACTCGAGTTGGGCAATGATCTTGAGCTCGTGCTCGATCTGGTTGCGCACCTTGTCGGGCAGCCCATTCGGGTACCGGCGGTGTGCGCCTTCGTAAGTGAGCTTGCGCAGGTGCGACGCCGGCGTCTCACCTTCAGGAACGACCTCGCGCGGGTATTCGTACTTCAGCTCCTCCAGCGAGAACGTGCACAAGCTCGCAACACGCACGGTCTCCTCCATCCACTCGCCGGGCACCTGGTCCATCAGCGCCGCGCGGCCACGCAGGTACGCCTCGGTATTGGCCTGCAGCGCGAAGCCCGCGGTCGCCACGGTCTTGCCGATGCGCACCGCCGTGAGCACGTCCTGGACC
>NZ_JBFUIU010000905.1:0-3399 GCF_056401695.1 Variovorax sp. P4_D9 | reverse complement strand
CTTTCCGAACACCGCTGCTTCGGCGGCACCCTGCGCTTCCTCGCGCACGAGTCGCGCGAAGTCGGGCTGCCGATGCGCTTCTCGATCTTCCTGCCGCCGCAGGCGGAACGCGCCCCGGTGCCGGCGCTGCTGTACCTCGCGGGCCTGACCTGCAACGAGGAAACCTTCATGGTCAAGGCCGGGGCGCAACGGCTCGCCGCCGAGCTCGGCCTGGCATTGATCGCGCCCGACACCAGCCCGCGCGGCTCGGYGGCCGAAGACATCGAAGGCGCGACGGCTAGCTGGGATTTCGGCATCGGCGCCGGCTTCTACCTCGACGCCACCGAGGCGCCGTGGGCGACGCACTGGCGCATGGAAAGCTGGATCGTCGAAGAGCTGTTGCCGCTGATCGCGCAGCAGCTGCCGATCGATGGCGAGCGCATCGGCATCTTCGGCCATTCGATGGGCGGCCATGGCGCGCTAACGCTCGCATTGCGCCATCCGGGCCGCTTCAAGTCCGTGTCGGCACTGGCGCCGATCTGTGCGCCGGCGCAGTGCCCGTGGGGCGAGAAGGCCTTCAGCGGCTACCTGGGCGCCGACCGTTCACGATGGCTGGCCCACGACGCCAGCGCGCTGATGCGATCGCAGAGCGCGACGCCCTTCCCGGACGGCATCCTCATCGACCAGGGCCTGACCGACAAGTTCCTCGCCGACCAGTTGCATCCGGAGCGCTTCGAGGCCGCCTGTGCCAGTGCCGGCCAGCCGCTCACGCTGCGCCGCCACGCGGGCTACGACCATGGTTACTACTTCATCCAGAGTTTCGTGGCGGACCACCTGGCGCACCATGCCCAGCGCCTGCTCGGCTGAGCCACCACCCACGCCGGCATGAACACAGCCCCTCCACCCCTGCCCGAACGCGAAGACATCGCCCTGCTCGAACCCTTCGACGGCCTGGGCCTGAACGCGATCCGGCTGGTCGCCACAGCGCAGGACGCAGCGGATGCCGAGGCGGCGCTGATGGCCAGCCGCGTGGTCGGCTTCGACACCGAATCGAAACCGACCTTCGCCAAGAACGAGGTCTCGGGCGGTCCGCACGTGATCCAGTTCGCCACCCGCGACGAGGCGTGGCTGTTTCAGCTGCACCGCAGCGAATTCCACCATACGCTGGCGGCGCTGCTCGGCAGCGCGGAGCTGATCAAGGCCGGTTTCGGCTTGTCGAGCGACCTGAGCCTGATCCGCCAGCGATTCGGCGTCGAGCCGCAGGGCGTGCTCGACCTCGACAGCGAATTCCGCCGCCGCGGCTACCGCCGGTCGGTCGGCGTGAAGACCGCGGTGGCGCTGGTGTTCGAGCGGCGCTTCGTCAAGTCGCGCAAGGCCACGACCTCGAACTGGGCCAACCGGCAGTTGACCGACGCCCAGTTGCGCTACGCGGCCAACGATGCCTACGCGGCGATCCGCGTTTTCGACGCCCTGGGGCTGCGCGCCAGCGCCTGACTCACGACGGCGGCGACAGCCAGGCCCGCACCTGCCCCACCAGCGTAGGCAGCGGCGCGGTGGCATCGACCTCCAGCACGCCCGGCTCCCCGACCGGCGACTCCAGCGTCGCGAACTGGTTGGCGACCAGGCTGGCCGGGAACATGTGCTCGCCGGCACGCGCCGCCACCCGGCGTTCGGCCTCCTCCGGCGTCAGGGCCATGAAGACGAAGCGAAGCCCCGGCACCGCGGCGCGCAGCCGCTCGCGGTAGTCGCGCTTCAGGGCCGAGCAGGTCAGCACGGCTCCTTGGCGCTGGCCGGCCAGCTCTCGTCCGAGGGTCGTCAGCCAGTCCACCCGGTCGGCATCGGTGAGCGCGATACCGGCGCGCATCTTGCTCACGTTTTCGGCCGGGTGGAAGTCGTCGCCTTCGATCAGCGGCAGCCCGCAGTCGCGCGCCAAGGCCGCGCCGAGGCTCGACTTGCCGCAGCCGGAAACACCCATCACAACCATCCAGGCCATCGTCATCGCTTCGGGAACATAAAGCTTAGGCATTCACTCCATTGTGGGTCCATCTCTCCTTAAGATGGCGGGTTTCGCCAAGAAGTAACAATTCGCATCCATGGTCCAGCTCGCCCTGCGTCGTCCATACACCTTCATCGTGATGGCGATGCTGATCGTGCTGGCCACGCCTTTCGTGCTGCTGCGGATGGCCACCGACATCTTCCCGGAAATCAACATTCCGGTGATCAGCATCATCTGGAACTACGGCGGCCTGCCGGCGCAGGAGATGGGCCAGCGCATCGCCGGGCAGACCGAGCGCAGCCTGACCACCACGGTAAGCGACATCGAGCACATCGAGTCGCAGTCGCTGGCCGGCGTCACCGTGATCAAGGTCTTTTTCCAGCCGACCGCCAACATCGAGACCGCGATCGCCCAGGTGGTGGCCTCGATGCAGACCCAGGTGCGGCAACTGCCGCCGGGCATCACGCCGCCGCTGGTGATCAAGTACTCGGCCTCGAGCATCCCGGTGATCCAGCTGGCACTGTCGAGCCCGACCCGGCCCGAGAATGCGCTGTTCGACGCCGCGGTCAACCAGCTGCGGCCGCAGCTGATCACCATCCCCGGCGTGGCGGTGCCTTTCCCCTACGGCGGCAAGAACCGGCTGATTTCGGTCGACCTCGACACCCAGGCGCTGCAGGCGCGCGGGCTCTCGCCGGCCGACGTGGTGAATGCGGTCAATGCCCAGAACCTGATTCTGCCCTCGGGCACGGCCAAGTTCGGCGCCACCGAATACAGCGTGCGGCTCAACGGCTCGCCCGAGGTCCTGGCCGGGCTCAACGACCTGCCGGTGCGCACCGCGGCCGGCGCCACCACCTACCTGCGCGATGTCGCCAACGTGCGCGACGGCTTCTCGCCGCAGACCAACGTGGTGCGCCAGGACGGTGTGCGCGGCGTGCTGCTGTCGGTGCTGAAGAACGGCGGCGCCTCGACGCTGGACATCGTTTCCAACCTGCGCGCCCTGCTGCCGGTGGCGGCCGAAGGCATGCCGTCGGACATCAAGGTCACGCCCCTGTTCGACCAGTCCGTGTTCGTCAAGGCCGCGGTGACCGGCGTGGTGGCCGAGGCCGTGATCGCCGCCGCGCTGACCGCCGCGATGGTGCTGCTGTTCCTCGGCAACTGGCGCAGCACGCTGATCATCGCGCTGACCATCCCGCTGTCGATCCTCGCCTCGATCCTGGTTCTCTACGCCTTCGGCCAGACCCTGAACCTGATGACGCTGGGCGGCTTGGCGCTCTCGGTCGGCATCCTGGTCGACCAGGCGATCGTGACGATCGAGAACATCGAGCGCCACCTGCACATGGGCACCGAGCTCAACCAGGCGATCCTGGTCGGCGCCGGCGAGATCGGGCCCGCCGCCTTCGTTTCCACGCTGTGCATCTGCATCG
>NZ_JBFUIU010000904.1:0-3416 GCF_056401695.1 Variovorax sp. P4_D9 | reverse complement strand
CGGAGAGCACCAGCTACACGCCAACCAATCGCGTGCCGTTCATTACTGGCGCGGTCGTGAACGGCCAGGTGGACAACAGCGCTGCGAAGGCAGAGTTCACCTTCACCGCGCCAAAGACCATCTACGGCGCCGTCATCTCGTCGTCGCAGCCCTGGGGCTCTACCACGGGCGTGATCCCAAGCGCCGTGCGTTTCGCCTCTCCGAAGGTTCTCGACGAGGGTTCGGTCCTGCGCGTGACCGGGGCCCTCTCCCTCGCCTCCGCGTAAGGAATCGCCATGACTGTCCAAGTCTCCACCGGCCTGAGCAACGCGCTGCTCGACACCGGCTCGCTCAAGGCCGCGCTGAACTTGGGCTTCATCAAAATCTATGAGATTGATGATCTCACGGGTGCGCCGCCTGCGAGCGCCGACGAGGCCGTGACGGGCACGCTGCTGTGCACGATCAGTGTGGACGGCACGGGCACCGGCCTGACGCTGGGCGCGGCGGCGAGCGGCGCCATCCCGAAGACGTCCTCCGAGACGTGGAGCGGCGTGAATGCCGCCAGCGGCACCGCAGGCTACTGGCGCTGGGTGGCTCCAGGCGACGATGGCACCCTGAGCACCACGCAGAAGCGTCTGCAGGGCACGTGCGGCACGTCGGGGTCGGGCGCCGACATGACCATGCCGAGCCTGAGCCTCGAGGCCGGTGTCGCACAGCCCATCGACGCGGCGTCCATCACGCTGCCGACGACCTAAGCGGAATGCCAGTCAAGTACCGCGACGGCTGGTCGGGTCCTGCGGCGCAGACGGCCGAGTGGATGAGTCAGCCTGGCGAGCGCACGGTCTCGCACCGCCTGCGCGACGGCGTGCTCACGGAGCGCAACGGCGAGTTCATCAACGTCTACCAGGCCGCCGCGCCTGTGGTCGCGGTGCCCCCGCTCACAGGCCTCTACAGCATCCCTGCCAACGAGATCGCGTTCAAGGGCTGGGGCAAGCCGTTCAAAGACCCGGCGACCGGGGTGGCGATCAATCCACCGCTGGGCACCCAGGTGCCCTCCGGAGCATCGCCGACCACTGGCGGGGTAGTCGCCAAGGTCAAGGACGGAGTGATCAAGAGCCTGAAGCGCGGGATCAGCACGGACGTGTCCTCGCTGTTCGATGAGAACAGCCGCCTCCAGTACCTGAACTTCGACGTGCTCACCGGCGAGCCGCACTACAGCGCGCAGATCCATCGCCGCTTCGAGTGGGTGGGCGCAGACGGCGCGATCCTAGTGTGCGACACCGTGCCCGACATCGACACGGGGTTCACGCTCGGTGGCAGCATCTACTTCCGGGGCAAGAAGGTGGCGGGTGCGCCAGAGGGCACGGCCAGTGCGGTGATGACCGCCTGTCGCTTCGGGGCGGACAGCAGCAAGGTCCTGTGGTGCTGCACGTTCGACGTGACCCACGCGATCCTGAAGTTCTGGAAGCGGCAGTGGGGTGCACCGATCACCGACGCCTGGACGTTCATCGCCAGCTTCGACTGCACGACCCTGGACTCGCAGTTCAACGTCGTGACCGCGGTCAAGAGCGACACCCACGGCATGACGTTCAGGACGTGGATTCCGCCGTGCGTGATGCACGCGATCAGCAATGCCTCGGGCACCCAGTGCCTGGTGAAGATCGGCTACTGGGGCGCGTTCCACCATCGACTGAGGGACGCCACCCGGCCCCTGCCGCACTACTGGCATGGCCACCTGCTGGTGGACACGGCCACCGGCGGGGTCTCGGTCTTCCAGCAGACGGTGGGATCGAGCACCACGAACGTCATCAGTGCGACGACCCCGACCTCGACGACCCTGGATCAAACGGCGTCGTTCATCGGCGGGTACTCGGGCTTCCCGATGATCGTCGACGTGGGCTGGGATGGCGACACCCAGGTGAACGCGGTGATCGATGCCTCGGGCACGATCAACACCTTTCAGCACGACCTTTTCACGTTCTCGCTGACGGACTCCACGAGCAGCGAGTTGTTCGAGTGGACGATCTCCGACAACCGGAAGATCACGCTGACCCTGGGCGGGCTGACCTACGACATCCTGAACTCCGCCGAGAACGGCAACTGGACCGGCACCCGGACCACGAACTCGGCCGGGACGGGCGGGACCATGGACGGTATCGGCACGTACGGCCGCGATGTCAAGAACCACTTGATCAGGCTGATCGACGCCCAGAACCAGGTGGTGGTCATCCAGGGCGGTCACGTCGCCGAGACCGTGCAAAAGCTCCTTGCGTTCCCTTGGTCAGCCGGCACCGCCGCAGAGCAGGGCACGAGCACAGTGACCCTCAACGAATTCACCTACCGACTGTGGGCGCGAGACCAGTGGGTGGACCTGAAGACCACCAATCCAGCAGGCACGCCGCGCATCGCGTTCAGGCCCGGGTTCGCAACGTCAACGGGTGGGACGACGGTCACGACCCAGGGTCCGTTCGCCGGCCAGTTCCCGAGCTACCCACAGCCCGACACGTTGTGGGCCTCGTCCGACGATTGGAACTACATGAACTACCGGTATTTCAACGGGTTGTTCGTGTTGTGCGTGCCGCAAGTGCTCAAGCCTGATGTTCTCCAGCACATCAGCTTTCCCGGTAGCTCGGACGACCCCACGGTCTTCACGATGGTCACCCGCCAGCGGGCGAACTCGAATCTGAGTAGCACGGACTGGACGATCTTCACGAACCCTCCGGTGGACATCGCGGCCACATTCGGGGTCACCGGCACCCACAGGCTCAAGAACCTGAGATTGATATGACCGTTCTTTTTCGAGACGACTTCACCGGTAGCGGGAACCTGTCGACGCACGTCAGCGATTCGGGGCACACCTATACCGACTTCGACTTTTTCCTTGCCTCGGACTTTCTCCTCAGCGGCGGGAGCGCGGGGATTGACTTAGCTCTGACGACCGGCGCCGGGGCCAGGACCACGCAGCTTGTGCCGCTGGAGTTCAAGCTGACCGTCGTTGTCAACATCGGTGCCCCTTTTACTTCCGTCCAAGACTTTGCCGAGCTAAGTTTCTTCTTCCACCGCGACGACTTCAGTTCAGAGATATTCATTGATCGGAACGGAATTACCCTCGATTTGGAGGGGGCACCAGGGTCCACCGGGCTTGTAGCAGGCTCGCACACGTTCGAATTGCTCTGCGCAGCAGGAGACATGACGTGGTCCCTGGACGGTGTGCCGGTGGCAAGCAAAGGTGCGCCGCATGAGCCACTAGTACAATGACACGTAAATAACGGAACATGCATACACTCCGTCTATCCCCGTTGGGGTTACGAAGGAGTTCTCATGCGCCAGACCGAATTGCATTTGACCGAGAAGGATCGGTCGGTCATCGAGGAGATTCGAAGCAAGGGAATCCATCATTCGCGCGAAGTGAACCGGGCGCATGCGCTGTCGTGTCT
>NZ_JBFUIU010000903.1:0-3419 GCF_056401695.1 Variovorax sp. P4_D9 | reverse complement strand
GCGCCTCGTCGCCGTCGATCGCCTCGCCCTCGTCGTGGCCCCACTGGCGCAGCGCATGCAGGCCCAGCGCCTCCACCTGCAGTTCGGTGACGCGCTGCTGCAGCGCCGAGCCGCGCAGCTTCAGCGCCGACACCACCGCATCGAGGTCGTGGCGGCTCTTCTCCTCCGACAGCACGCGCAGCACCGAGTATTCGAGCGCGAGCAGGTCGACCTCGACGCGCGCGAGCTTGCGGGCGAACTCGGGGCGCTCGATCAGGCGCTGGCCGTTCACGCGCTGCACCGCGGCGATCTCGCGCGCCTTCTCGAGCTCGCGCTTGTTGAAGTAGAGGAAGGCGCTCGCGGTGCGCTCCTTGCCGAGCAGGTACTTGGCATAGGTCCAGCCCATGCCCGGCTCGCCGACCAGGTTCTCGCAGGGAACCCGCACGTTGTCGAGGAACACTTCGTTGAGCCCGAGGCCGCCTTCGATCGAGACGATCGGCCGCACCGTCAGGCCCGGCGTGTCCATCCCGATCAGCAGGAACGAGATGCCGCGCTGCGGCTTCACGTCCGGGTCGGTGCGCACCAGGAAGAAGCCCCACTCGGCCATCGAGGCATCGCTGGTCCAGATCTTCTGGCCGTTGACGACGTAGTCGTCGCCGACCCGCTCGGCGCGCGTCTTCAGGCTCGCAAGGTCCGAGCCGGCGTTGGGCTCGGAGAAGCCCTGGGTCCAGAACTCGTCGCCGGCCAGCATGGGCGGCAGGAAGCGCCGCTTCTGCGCCTCGGACGCGAACGCGAGCATCACCGGCGCGACCATGTGCAGCCCCTGCCAGCTGTAGTCAAGTCCGTCGGCGTCGTACAGCTCCTGCATGAACAGGTGCTTGCGCAGCGGGCTCCAGCCGGTGCCGCCCCATTCGAGGGGCCAGTGCGGCGCGCCCCAGCCACGGCCGTGCATGAGCTTCTGGAACGCCCGCACGTCGTCGCGCGTCGGCGGATGCGCGCCGATGTAGAAGCGGCGCGCCATCGGCGGCGGCAGGTGGTCGCGGAAGAACGCACGAACCTCCAGCCTGAAGGCCTCGTCCTCGCGGGAAAACTCGAAGCGCATGGACACTGTCGTTTCTGGTTGGTCAAATATATGAACGTTATTCGCTTATTCTAACGATGTGAAGCAGGCTGTCAATGCCTCGTCGCGTGCGCAGAGCACGCGCGCGGGCTGCGGGTCGGCGAACAGCTCGGCCACCGCAGCGGCACGGCGGCGCAGCACCACGACCGGGCTGAGCGTGGCCTTGGCGGTCATCTCGCCGCTGTCGAGCGTGGCCGGCTCGCTCTCGACGACGATGCGCAGCACGCGGTTCGAGCTGCCGGTGGCGCCGGCGTCCAGCGCATCCAGCCGCTGCTGGAAGGCCGCCCGAACGAGTGGACTCGCGATGACTTCGGCCGCGGGCGCATCGGCCGGGAGTGCCGGGTCGAGCGCACGGCACGCCGCGAGATCGGGGAATACCAGCGCGCCGACATGGTTCTCGCCGCTGCCGGCGATCACGACGTCCTGCACGAGCGGCGAGAACGCAGCCAGCGCCGTGCAGCGCAGCGGCCCCGCATGGACCCAGGTGCCGCTGGAGAGCTTGAAGTTCTCGGCGATCCGGCCGTCGAAGCGCAATCCGCGTTCAGGATGCGGGGGGTCGACGAAGCTCGCCGCGTCGCCGAGGCAGAAGTAGCCTTCGTCGTCGAACGCGGCGGCGCTGCGCTCGGGATCGTTCCAGTAGCCGGGCGTCACGCAGTCGCCCCGCACGCGCAGCTCGAGCTTGTCGTTCACCGGCGCGAGCTTCAGTTCGACCCCGGCCACCGGCAGGCCGACGATCGCCTCGCGGCGCGGATCCCAGCTCGTCGTCAGCGGCACCGGGCCGCACTCGGTGGAGCCGATGCCCGAGACGATCAGCACCCGCTCGCCGCAGTGCTTCACCGCCACCTCGTCGAGGCCGGCCCAGATGTGCGCGGGCAGCACCGCGCCGCCGTAGTACAGCAGCTGCAGCCGGGCATAGAAGCGCTCGCGCAGCAGCGCGTCGTCGCGCAGGTGCGGCAGCAACGCGGCCAGGCCCCCCGGCGTGTTGTAGTAGATCGTCGGCGACACTTCGCGCAGCGCGTCGACGCTGGGCCGAACCGCCCCGACCATCGGCTTGCCAGGGTCCAGGAAATAGGAGCCGCCGCAGTACAGCGCGATGCCGAGGTTGTTGGTGCCGCCGAAGGTGTGGTGCCACGGCAGCCAGTCCACCAGCACCGGCGGCTCGTCGAGCAGGAAGGGCATCGCCTGGACGACCTGCTGGCGGTTGCTGCAGAGCATGCGTTGCGTCAGCATCACGCCCTTCGGCTCGCCGGTGGTGCCGGAGGTGAACATCACCTTGGCCACCTGCTCGGGCCGGATCGCGTCATAGGCCGCGTCGACCGCGTTGCCCGGCGCGGCTTCCAGCAGCGCGGAGAACGGCGTGGCACCGCCTTCGGCGTCGCTGGCCACGAACTCCGCCTCGGGGAAGGCCGCCCGCGCGGCACGCCCGTAGGCCGCGGCGCTGGACGCATAGACCAGCCCCGGTCGCACGCGTTCGTTCAGGAACTTCAGCTTCGCATGGTCCTGCGACAGCAGCGAGTACGCCGGCGTCACCGGCACGTACGGAACGCCGACGTGCGTGCAGGCCAGCGCCAGCAGCTGGTTGTCGAAGTCGTTCTCCGACAGGATCATCACCGGCCGCGCGGCGCCGAGCCCGCGGTCCAGCAGCGACTGGCCGATCGCCCGCACCTTGCCCAGCGTGTCGGCGAAGGACAGGGTCTCCCAGGCGCCGGTCTTCGGCCCGCCCGGCGGGCGGCGGGCGAGGAACACGTGCCCGGGCCGTTCCAGGGCCCACTGGACCAGCCGGTCGGTGTAGCGCCGCGGATAGCGCTGCAGCGGCTCGGCGAGGCGCATGCGGACGCCGCCATCCACGTCGTATGCCACCTCGCAGGCGACCGGCCCGAGCCGCACAGGCCGGATCGGCGCATCGAACGAGGGATCGCGCTGGGACATGGAAAGTGTCTCCTGAATCATGGCCGCGGATGCGGCGGAGCAGTCATTTAATTGAACATCGTACTAGAATTCGAACACGAGAGACAAGCCAATCGCGCCATGACCGACCTCCTCTACGAACGCTCCGACGACGGCATCGCCACGCTGACGCTCAACCGGCCCGATGCGCTGAACGCCTTCAGCTTCCCGATGTACGAGGCGCTGATCGCGCAGCTGGAGGCGCTGCGGCACGACGCCGCCACACGCGTGCTGATCGTCACCGGCGCCGGTCGCGCGTTCTGCGCCGGCCATGACCTGCGCTCGCCCGGTACAGCGCCGTGGGTCGACCCGGCGCTCGGCAAGCCCTACGTGGCGAAGCACTCGATCACGCGCATCGCGCAGATCCCGCTCC
>NZ_JBFUIU010000902.1:0-3419 GCF_056401695.1 Variovorax sp. P4_D9 | reverse complement strand
CCGCCTGCGCCGCCTGCGCCGCCGGCTGCGCCATTGCCGCCCGCGCCGCCCGCTGAGCCGGCCAAGCCGCCGTCACCACCTGCGCCGCCTCCGCCGCCAAAGCCACCCGAGCCTGCCGAGGTGTTGCCGGAGCTTCCGCCACCGCCGCCACCGCCGCTCCTGCCGCCGAGCGCAGCCGACAGGCTGCCGCTGCTTCCGCCACGGCCGCTGTCGCCGCTCGAGCCGCCGCGTCCGCCGTCGCCGCCACTGGATGAGGCGCGTCCGCTGCCGGTCAGGCCTGCGGCGATGCCGCCGAGGCCGTTGCCGCCGTCACCTGCCGTGGAATCGCCGATCGTGGCGCTGCCATGCGAGATGGCGCCGTTGGATGCGCTGCCACCCACCGCACCGACCGCACCGGTGCCCGTGGCGCCATTGCCGCCTGTGCCCGTGCCATAGGCTGCGCCGCCCTTGCCCGTGCCGCCACGTCCGCCATAGCCGTTGCCGCCCGCGACAGAGCCGTTGTTGGTGGCGTAGTTGCCGATGTTGGACACCCTGTTGCCAGACACATAGCCCTCCAGCTTGCTCACGGCTGTCGCCTTCGCTGTGTTGAAGGCGTTGGTGAAGTTCGCGGTGGACCCGTTGTTGATGGCAGCAGAACGCTCGGCACTGGCATCGGCAGCACCCGATTCCCTGTTGGTGCTCGTGCTGTTGCGCGTGCTGCTGCGCGAACTGGTGCTGGTGCTCGTGCTGGTGCTGGTACTCGTGCTGGTGTTGTTGCCCGCCGTCGTACGTTGGTGGGTGTCCTGATCCGTGTCATTGGCTAACACCGAACCACTGAACCCGAAGGCAAGGGCAATGGCCGAAGCCAGAAGTGTCTTTTTCATGAACCCTCCAAAAAGTTGAACAAGCTTGGTATTGACGTGCGTCGCCGCAAATCGAAGGGCCATGTGCAACTTCGGTGCCAGCAAATTACGGCTTGTTTCGCAGTGGCTTGCGTTCAGAGGCGAGGGCCTCCATTGCAGGCTGTTCACACGAAGCGTGCGGGGCGGTGAGAGCCTGCTCGGCAAGGCCAATCTGCACTTGCTTTGTCACACTCCCTTGACGGCCGTTAGATGTAGCGAAGTGGCCTCGCTCCGAGGGGCCGACAGCCCTTGCATCGGCGGCAGCCTTCCGCCATTCACGCATTCCGTCTCAGCCTTGTGACAGTTGATGTCGTCGAAGCAAGGCCTCGCTCGGGGTCTGTGGCCGACGCAGTGAGGACAGGCTTGACGCCGCGCGGCGCGAGCGCGGCGCGGCGTTGTCGGACAGAAGTGCAACACTTCTGAGACAGCCCCGGAATTTGCTACAAATCACTTACCTTTGTTTGCAACTTGTAGCTTGGTGTGGTTGTTATTTACGCTTAGGCTGCTGCGTGAAACGCTGCCACTAAGAAGCATAGAGAGAGGGACACAATGGAGACCTTCGGTCCGTACAGGACGCTGGCATTGCTGGCCTGTTCGTCACTGGCATGGTCGGGGGCGACGGCTCAGACCCAGAGTTCTTCTTCCTCCTCGAATCGAAGTGCCAACAAGCGCATGGAGGCGCTGCAGCAGCAGGTCCAGGAGCAGGGCCGGCAGATCGACGCGCTGAAGCAGCAGTCCGAACAGCAGGAGGCCCGCTACCGCGAACTGCAGGAGCGCCTCGCGACCCAGGAGGCGCGCGGCGCACCACCCCCGGAAGCCACGAAGACTGCCGATAGAAAGCCGTCGGCGGAAGGCGAAGGCGCCGATTCCGGCCCGCGGCCGGTGCAGGTGGGTGTCGCGCCCAGCGACGAGAGTCCGCAGCCACCGCAATATGCGCAACTGTTCGACGAACCCGGCGTCCTCACCCCCAAGGGCAAGTTCGTCTTCGAGCCCTCCTTGTTTTACGGCTATTCGTCGAGCAACCGCGTCGCCCTCGTGGGCTACACGGTGATCCCGGCGCTGTTGATCGGACTGGTCGATGTGCGGGAGTTCAAGCGCAACACCTTCATCGGCACCTTGACCGGACGCTGGGGCGCCACCAACCGGCTCGAGTTCGAAGCCAAGCTGCCCTATGTCTCGCGCTCGGACTCCACCATCAGTCGCGAGATCTTCACTGGCTCGGCCTTCGACAACGTTTTCGACACCAAGGGCAAGGGCGTGGGGGACGCCGAGTTCGCGGCCCGCTACCAGATCACCGATGGCAAGGATGGCAACCCCTACGTGATCGGGGGGCTGCGCTTCAAGTCAAAGACCGGCAAGGATCCGTTCGGAGTCGTCACCGATTGCGTGACGCGCTGCATCGGCAACGCCACGGGCACCGGCCTGCCGCTGGACCTGGCCACGGGCTCGGGCTTCTATTCGCTGCAGCCGGGCGTCACCTGGTTGCTGCCTTCGGACCCCGCGGTGTTCTTCGGCGGCCTCAACTTCACCTACAACTTCCCCCGCAGCGGCATCAGCCGCTTGGTGCTGAACGGCGAAAGAGAGTTCATCGGCGACGTCAAGCCCGGCAATGTGTGGGGCCTGAATTTCGGCATGGGCCTGTCGATCAACGACCGTTCGTCGTTCAGCCTTGGCATGGAGCTGTATTCGATCGGTCCGACCGAGCAGAACGGCCAGCGCGTGATCGGCTCGGTGCGCACCCAACTGGGCTCGCTGCTGCTCGGCTACTCGTACCGCTACAGCCCGAAGACCACCCTGAACGTGACAGTGGGCGCGGGTCTGACGCGCGATACGCCCGATCTTCAGTTGACCGTCCGGGTGCCCATGTCGTTCTAGCAACAGGTGGTGTCGCGATGCAGGAGCCAGGGAGCATTCTTTGCGTGACGCTCGGCGGTCATTCCAGCCGGGTGGCGGAGCAATTGCTTGCGAGGGGCTGGAACGTCAGCCCTGTCAACGACCTGGCCGCTGCCGGGCGGCTGCAGGCGCATCGGCATTTCGCGCTCGGCCTGCTGGTGGTCGGCGCCGAGGCGGGCGTGACCGAGGCAGCGATGGAGGCTTGCGTCGCGGCCTCCCCAGGGGCTGAATGGGTGGCTGTCTGCGAGGCCCAGGCGCTGGAATCGCCGGCCTTTCGCGAACTGGTCCTGGGGCACTTCTTCGATCACATGCTGCTGCCCCTCAACCTGCGTGAACTGGAGTTGATCCTGGGGCACGCGGCGCAGCGCGCCATCCTGCGGCATCGCAACGAAGCGGCGCGCCGGTCGGCGGTCGACGCGCTCGGCATGGTCGGGCAGGGACCTGCGATCACGCGCTTGCGCGAGCAGATCCGAAAGGTCGCTGCGACCGAGGCGCCGGTGCTGATCGGCGGCGAAAGCGGCAGCGGCAAGGAACTCGCTGCGCGCGCCATCCACCAGTGTTCGCAGCGATCGGGCGGACCCTTCGTCGCCGTCAATTGCGGTGCCATCTCGCCGACCTTGATCCAGTCCGAACTGTTCGGTCATG
>NZ_JBFUIU010000901.1:0-3424 GCF_056401695.1 Variovorax sp. P4_D9 | reverse complement strand
AAATCGACCTCGGCAGCGATGTCCTTGTTCTGCCAATCCTTCGCGGCCAACAGCACGATCCTGGCTCGCTGCTGCACGCGGGCCTCAACGCGGCCGCGCCGGGCGAGCGCAGTCAACTCCCGTTCGGCAACAGCATCCAGTTCGATCTTCCGGGCAACGCGCATGGCTCAAACCTCCGCAAAGCTTGGTATGCGCAGTATACTTTAAGTTCTATTATTTAGAGCGCGCTACACTAGCCCTTGACTGAAATACGTTTACTCAGCATTTGATACAGATTGTGCGCACGAACGGGCGGAAGTGCTTATCGCCCAAGTTGTATGGCGTGAACGCTGCGCGCGGTGCAAAACTGACCAAGTCACGACCGATTGAATCAACCCGGGGGTCAGTTCCTGCTGTCGCAGCTGTAGTTTCCGGGAGTTGTTCCGAGGCCACCAATCGTCAGGTTCAGACTTTCCGGCAAGCCGGCTTGCCGGCGATGTCCATCGTCGGAAGGCAAAATCCGGCCAATTCCGGGCGTTCGCGAAGGTCGGCTATGCGGCATGCAGTCGCGCCGCCATTTTGAAGTTCTGCTGCTCCATCGGCGAGATGTCCTGATCGCGGAAGAACAGCACTTTGTGCTTCAGCCACAGAGCCCGGATTTCGGCAATGGCATCCGGATCGAGGGCGGCATCCGCCAGGCTGATGTTGCTGAGTTCGGCGCCGATGGCGGGCCCACCTTGATTGATGCCGGCGCACCGATGGTCGGACAATGGCCGGTGCCATCGGCGTGGCTTGTGAAGTAGTGTCTTGGGTTACGGCGGTGGCGGTCATGGGTGTCTCTAATCCGTGCTTGTGCGGCGGCGAAAATAGGTGCGCCCGGCAGATGAAGCTGCCCCAATCAGCGAGGCAGCGCACCCTTTCGGTCACGGGCTCAATGGTAGGTATTGAGGTCGCGCTCGCATTTGCATGCCGGGACAATTTCTTATGGCGACGCCGCTCCGGCGCAGTCCCGGCGGCAAACCCGGCAATCGCGGGAGCAGGCCGGGACCTGTAACTGAACGACRTGTCGGGTGCGGCTGGTTCAGGCAGTGTGGCGTGAGCGTCCTTGTGGCTGCCTGGGGCCGCCTCAGCGCCCTCGAGCCGGYTTCCTGCTSATGGAGATGGGCCCGGCTGCCGCCTTGCTCTCYCGGTAGYGRRCKGCCCAATCCGAGGGTGTCCTGCCAAAYTGACCGCGGAACCAGCGAGAAAAGTCACCGGCCGAGGAAAAGCCGAGGAGTTCGGCGACCTCATACAACTTGCGTTTGCTGTTGCTCAGATACTCCTCGGCGAGTTCAGCACGTACAGCATTGATGATCGTTGAAACACTCTCACCCTCGGCCGCCAGGTGTCGGTTGAGGGTGCGTCGATGCGCTCCAAGATGCTGGGCGACCCGATCCACCGAACAGAGTCCGCTGGGCAGCAGCATCCTGATGATCGCGCGCGCCTGCTGCGTCGGCTCGTCGCCGAAGTTGGCCAGCTGCATGTCCAGCCACCGCTTCACTTCGCGATTCAGCGTCGGGTCTGCAGCAGGGATGGGCATGTCCAGCTCGCGTCCGCGACAAACCATGGCATTGCATTCCTGTGAAAACTCGATAGCTCTTCCCAGCACGCGGCGGTGCACTTCAAGGCTGGCGGGCCGCTCGTGGGTGAAACTGATCCTTACCGGCCGGAAGGTATTGCGGGTCAGCGCTCTAAACATCCGCAATCCGAAACCGGTCGTCTGTTCGATAGTCTGGCGCCAGACGCCATGGCCCTGCATATCTGCGCCCACATGCACCAGGACCATGTCGCCTGCGTCCTCGAGCTGCAATTGCACGCCGGCGTTGTGCAGTCGCATATAGCGCACGCAAGATTGCACTACTGCGCGCAGCGTTGGTTCTTCCCGCATCACCACGGCCAGCATGCCCAGGCTGGCCAGGCTTCTGGTTTCCGCGAGCAAAAGTCCGAAGGCCTCTTGGCCGGACAAGCGTGCCGACTCCTCCAGCAGCCACCCAACCGAATCGGCACTGATCATCATGTTCGGATCGTCGAGCACCGTGGCCGGCAGCTTGGCCAACCGCAGCATCCGAAACGGATCGAGCCCCACTGAACGGGCAACGTGCTCATAGTCAGTAAGGCTGGCACTTCGCGCCAAGTTATGCATGTACCGTCACCTGTCCCAATTTCACAAAATTATGTCTTCAGAAGCTTGTCACCGAAGAAGTCATCGGAGATTCGGCATGCAGGTTCACCTTGAAATGCGCGTTGCGTGTGCGTGAGGGCTTAGGCAACGAGCCCGAGACGGACTGGTCCACGCGAATGGGCGTCGAGCTAATGTCGATCCTCCCCATCGAATGGCTTCTGTAGGCGGCGCCATCGCATCGCGCATACGGTGCGACGATTCCGGATCGATCTTTGGGCGTCACGCACACGCGCGGGGGACCGATGCGCCAGCTCGCGATGCCGGTGGATGACCGGCAGCGCCGGCTCGTCAGAAGGCCTCGGGCCCCAGCGCGTTCGCCGAGACCGCCCCATCGACAATGCTGTCGCGCAACCCCGACACCCGCGTCAGCAGGTGCTCGCCATAGAAGCGCGCGACGGCGATCTTCTGGCGCATGAATTCCAGCTCGTCGCCCGCAGCGCGCCTGCGCTCGGCCGCCAGCAGCGCGCGGCCGAGCTGCCAGCCCGCCACCAGGTTGCCGGCCAGCATCAGGTACGGTACCGACCCGGCGTAGACAGCGTTGGGGTCGGTCCGGCCGCGGGCAACGACGAAGTCGACCACGTCGAGGAAGGCCTTTCGCGCCGCGGCCAGTCGGCCGGCCAACGATTGCGCAGCCTCGCTGTCGCTCTGTCGCAGCGCCGCCTCGGTGGCTTCGATCTCACCGGCGATCGCCTTCGCGACGGCGCCGCCGTCGCGCGCGGTCTTGCGGCCGACGAGGTCGTTGGCCTGGATCGCCGTCGTGCCTTCGTAGATGGTCAGGATCTTGGCGTCGCGGTAGTACTGCGCCGCGCCGGTCTCCTCGATGAAGCCCATGCCGCCGTGCACCTGCACGCCGAGCGAGGTCACTTCCAGGCTCATCTCCGTGCTGTAGCCCTTGACCAGCGGCACCAGGAATTCGTAGAAGGCCTGAGCGCGCCGGCGTGCCTCGGCGTCCGGGTGCGCGTGCGCCGTGTCGTAGGCCGCCGCGGCGCTGAGCGCCATCGCGCGGCAGCCTTCCGTCAGCGCGCGCATCGTCAGCAACATCCTGCRCACGTCGGGGTGGTGGATGATCGCCGCGGCGCCGGGCAGCGAGCCGTTCACCGGCCGACCCTGCACGCGATCCTTGGCGTACGCAGCGGCCTTCTGGTACGCGCGCTCGGCAACGGCGACGCCCTGCACGCCCACGGCGTAACGCGCGGCGTTCATCATGATGAACATGTACTCCTC
>NZ_JBFUIU010000900.1:0-3429 GCF_056401695.1 Variovorax sp. P4_D9 | reverse complement strand
GTGTCGGGGCTGCGCCGGCCGGGCGATTACGATGCGCTGTTCGCGTTGACTAGGAAAAGTTCATGGCCGACATCGTTGTCGTTTTTCATTCGGGCTACGGCCACACGCAGCGCGTTGCGCAGGCGGTGGCCGATGGCGCGGATGCCCAGTTGCTGGCGATCGATGCCGAGGGCAATCTTCCGGCCCAAGGCTGGGAGATGCTGGCCGCGGCGGATGCGATCATCATGGGCTCGCCGACCTACATGGGCGGGCCGAGCTGGCAGTTCAAGAAGTTCGCCGACGCCTCCTCCAAGGTCTGGTACGTCCAGGGCTGGAAAGACAAGCTGTTCGCGGGCTTCAGCAACAGCGCCGCCATGAACGGCGACAAGGACGCCACGCTGACCTACCTGTGGCACCTCGCCATGCAGCACAGCGGCCTCTGGGTCAGCCTCGGGTTGATGCCGAGCAACACCAAGTCGGCGACCCGCGACTCGATCAACTACGTCGGCGGCTACAACGGCCTGCTGACCACCTCGCCCTCCGATGCGAGCCCCGCCGAGATGGCACGCGGCGATCTCGACACGGCGCGCGCATTTGGCGAACGGGTGGCCGCGGTGGCAAGATCGCGCAGCTGATTCCACAACCGCCCCACGGAGAACCCCATGACCGATGCGCTTCTGCTCCAACCGCATGACAAGGACCTGGGCGGCGGCTTCAAGGTGCGGCGGCTGCTGCCCTCGGCCAAGCGCCGCTCGGTCGGGCCCTTCGTGTTCTTCGACCACTTCGGGCCGGCCACCGAGGTGCCCGGCTCGGAGCACGACGTGCGCCCGCATCCGCACATCGGACTGGCGACTGTCACCTACCTTTTCGAGGGCACGATGATGCATCGCGACAGCCTCGGCAGCGTGCAGGAAATCCGCCCCGGCGCCATCAACTGGATGACCGCCGGACGCGGCATCGTGCATTCGGAGCGCAAGCCCGAAGCACTGCGCGAAGCCACCTACGTGAACCACGGCCTCCAGTTGTGGGCCGCACTGCCGCAGGCCCACGAAGAGGCCGAGCCCAGCTTCACGCACACCGCGGCGGCGGAAATCCCGGCCCTCGACGTGCAGGGCGTGCCGGTGCGGGTGCTGATCGGCGAGGCCTTCGGCGTTCGTTCGCCGGTGGCGACCTTTTCCAAGACCCTCTATCTCGATGTCGCGCTGCCGGCCGGCGCGCGTTTCGAGCTGCCGGCGCTGGCAACCGAACTCGCGGTCTACCCGGTCGACGGCGACATCACTCTCAATGGCGAGCCGGTGGCGCAGCATACGATGGCCACGCTGGCTGAAGGCCAGGGCGGCGTGCTGGCCGCGCAGGGCGCGGTGCGGCTGGTGGTGATCGGCGGCGAGCCGCTCGACGGGCCGCGCTTCATCACCTGGAACTTCGTCTCGAGCCGGCGCGAGCGCATTCTCGAAGCCGGCGCCGACTGGTCTGCGCAACGCATGGGCCATGTGCCCGGCGAAACCGAATTCATTCCGCTGCCGGGGCATCCGTTCCAGGTGCAGCAGGCACCAGACAGCGGCACGACGTTGGTCTGAAGCTCAGCTTTTTCGGGCCAGGTCCGGGTCTTCGGGCGCCCGCGCGCTGGCACGGTTCGAACGCGCGCTCAAGTCGGGCGCCAGGGACTCGCGGCCGTCGAACACGAAGCACTCGCCGTGGTAGTGCGCGCCGCCAACCTGGTCGAAGTACTTGAGGATCCCGCCTTCGAGCTGCAGCACGTCGGCCACGCCGGCTTCGCGCATCAGGATCGCGGCTTTCTCACAGCGGATGCCGCCGGTGCAGAAGCTCACGACGGTCTTGCCGGCGAACTGTTCCGCATGCTGGGTCAGCGCCTTCGGAAACTCGGTGAACTTGCTGATCCGCCAGTCGATCGCGCCATCGAAAGTGCCGTGATCGACCTCGAAAGCATTGCGCGTGTCGAGCAGGGCGATCGGCTTGCCGGCATCGTCGTGCCCCTGGTCGAGCCAGCGCTTGAGGGTCGGTGCGTCGACGCCCGGCGCCCGGCCCGCGGCCGGCTGGATCGCCGGATGGTCCATGCGGATGATCTCGCGCTTCAGCTTGATCAGCATGCGCCGGAACGGCTGCGCCTGCGACCAGCTTTCCTTGGCTTCGAGATCGGCGAAGCGCGGGTCGGCGCGCAGTTCGCCGAGAAAGGCGTGGACGTGGTCCTTTTTCCCGGCCAGGAACAGGTTGATGCCTTCGGGCGCCAGCAGGATGGTGCCCTTGAGCGCCAGCGAATGCGTGCGTGCACGCAGGTGTTCGCGCAGCTCGGCGCTGTCGTCGATGCCGACAAACTTGTAAGCCGCGATATTCAATATTTCTTGCACGGGGGGCGATTGTAGGGATGCCCACATCACATCGTGGAGGCGCCGCTTTCTACAATGGATGGATGTTCGTTCATCTGCGCCTGCACACCGAGTTTTCCGTCGTCGACGGCACCAACCGCATCGATGAAGTCGTCAAGGCCGCTGCGGCCGACGGCCAGCCTTCGCTGGCGGTCACCGACCTCAACAACCTCTTCGGCGCCGTCAAGTTCTACAAGGAAGCGCGTGGCAAGGGCGTCAAGCCAGTGCTGGGCGCCGAGGTGTATCTCGAAGGGCTGGGCGCAGAGCCCGGTGCGCTCACGCGCATCGTGCTGCTGGTGCAGAATAAGGAAGGCTACCTGCACCTGTCCGAGCTGCTGACGCGCGCCTGGACCCAGAACGTCGGCCGCGGCCAGGCCCAGGCGGCCTGCAAGCTGGCCTGGCTCGAAGAGCTGCAGGGCGGACTGATCGCGCTCTCGGGCGCGCAGACCGGACCGCTCGGCGCGCCGCTGCTGCAGGGCCAGGAAGAGCGCGCCGCGGAGATCGCACTTCAGTTGGCCGGCCTGTTCCCGCACCGCTTCTACATCGAGCTCCAGCGCGCCGGACGGCCCGAGGACGAGCCGCACGTGATCGCGGCCGTGAAGCTCGCCGCACGGCTGCGGCTGCCGGTGGTGGCCACGCATCCGGTGCAGTTCGCCACCGCTGACGACTACGAGGCGCACGAGGCGCGCGTCTGCATCTCCGAGGGCGAAATCCTCGGCAACCCGCGCCGGGTGCGCAAGTTCACGCGCGAGCAGTACTTCAAGTCGTCGGCCGAGATGGCCGCGCTGTTCGCCGACGTGCCAAGCGCGCTGGCCAACACGGTCGAGATCGCCAAGCGCTGCAACCTCACGCTGGTGCTCGGCAAGCCGCAGCTGCCCAACTTCCCAACGCCCAACGGCATGCCGATCGAGGAATACTTCCGGGTCGCCTCGTTCGAAGGCCTCGAGGAGCGGCTGGCGCACCTGTACCCCGATGCCGCCAAGCGCGATGCCGAGCGGCCGCGCTATGTCGAGCGGCTCGAGTTCGAGATCAACACGATCCTGAAGATGGGCTTCCCGGGCTACTT
>NZ_JBFUIU010000899.1:0-3430 GCF_056401695.1 Variovorax sp. P4_D9 | reverse complement strand
GGCAGGTACTTCTCCGGATCGGCCGAGCCGGCCTTCTGCATCGCAGCCGCCAACACCTGCACGGCGTCGTAGACGTACGGCGCATAGATCTGGACTTCGACGCCGTTCTTTTCCTTGAACTTGGTCTTCCAGGCTTCCAGCGGTCCCTTGAAGTCGCCATCGACGCCACCGGCTTCGGCGCAGACGACCATTTCCTCGCCGATCGCATCGCCGGCCAGCTTGGCCAGTTCGCCGGTGCACAGGCCGTCGCCGCCCATGAACTTGACGTTCATGCCGAGCTGCTTGACCTGCTTGAGCATCGGCCCGCCGACGGCGTCCATGCCGCCGAAGAACAGGATGTCGGGCTGAGCGCCCTTGAGCTTGGTCAGGATGGCGTTGAAGTCGGTCGACTTGTCGGTCGTGAACTCGTGGCCGACGATGGTGCCGCCGGCAGCCTTGGCGGCCTTCTCGAATTCTTCGGCGACGCCCTGGCCGTAGGCGGTGCGGTCGTCGATCACGGCGATCTTCTTGCCCTTCAGCGTTTCGACCGCGTACTTGCCGAGCGTGCCGCCCAGTTGCGTGTCGTCGGCCACCACGCGGAACGTGGTCTTGAAGCCCTGGCGGGTGTACTTCGGATTGGTCGCCGACGGCGAGATCTGCGGAATGCCGGCGTCGCTGTACAGCTTGGAAGCCGGGATCGAGGTTCCGGAGTTCAGGTGGCCGACGACGCCGTTGACCTTGCTGTCGACCAGCTTCTGGGCGACTGCGGTGCCTTGCTTCGGATCGCCAGCATCGTCTTCCGCGAGCAGTTCGAACTTGGCGGCCTTGTCGCCGATCTTGATGCCCTTGGCGTTGAGGTCCTCGACCGCCATGCGAGCGCCGAGTTCGTTGTCCTTGCCGAGGTGGGCGATGGCACCGCTGGTCGGTGCGACGTGGCCGATCTTGACCACCAGGGCATCGGCCGGGGGCGCGGCGGGAGCGGGAGCGGCTGCGGTCGGTGCGGGTGCCGCGGGTGCTGCGGCTTCTTCCTTCTTGCCACAGGCCACGAGCGCAAGAGCGGCCAGGGCGACAGCAGTCCATTTCAATTGCATGAGAACCTCCAGAACATTGGATGAGTAGAGTTGAAAACCGGTCTTTGGATCCGGGCAAATACCTTCAGCAAGTATCGCGCCGCGGATGCGCAGCGCCCTCGCGCTTTTCGACCCGGGCGCAGTTTAGCCCAAGGTTTCGCGCCCGAATGCTGGCGTAGACCCGGGGTTGTCCGAAAGCTCGCGGGCCAGCGCTTCGCTGACCAGTGCCCGCAGAACAGCCTCGATTTCATTGCGCAGACGGGGGATCATGGTGTCGAGGTGCTGCTGAACGGCAGCTGACACCGCATCGCTCACGCGCTCCTCGAGCGAGAGGTCGACGCGCTGCAGCACGCGGTGCAGCAACTGCTCTTCGAGGCGGAAGGCCTCGGCCTCGGACAGCTTGGCCTCGGGGCTCAGTGCGACGGCCTGCGAAGGCTCGATCGCGATCGGGGCGACGGGCTCCGGCGCCGGCGGCGCGGGAACTGCCGCAGCCTGCGGCGCGGGAACTGCCGCAGCCTGCGCCGCGGACTCGAGCACCGTCGTCAAGGTGGGGACGAAACGCGGCGGCGTGCGAGGCGCTCCGGTCATCCGTTGGCCCCGCCATAGGCATGGGTGCGAATCGCATAGCCGCGATCCTTGTAGTGCCGCCAGCGGACACGGCCGGCCTGGCGGTCGGCGTCGTCGCTGCCGACAATGTCGATCAGCCGCTCGAAACGCTCGAACCTCGCGGGCAGTTCGGCACCGAGATTGACCAGGATCGGACGGTCGGGCAAGGTCGCCTCGGTGCTGTCCGCCAGCACCACGGGCGAGCGCCGGACGATGTAGGGCGGATCGACGCTGCGGCAATGGGCGACGAAATCGCTCGGCGCGAGCTTCCACAGGGCCAGGTCGATCGCGTCCAGCAATGCGGCGTCCGCCACCACCACCAGCCGCGCGCCATGCGCACCGACCGCCTTGCGCAGCAGGCGGCAGGCATAGCCCAATTTGTCGGGCATGTTGTAGTGGCCGTCGATCTCGGTCACTTGCGGGACCGGGCCTTGGGGGCCTTCGCCGTCGTGCGCGAGGAGGTCTTGGCGCCGGCCCCGCCGCCATCCTTGCGGCTCTGCGTCAAGAGGTAGTTCAGCAGCAGGCCGACGGGCCGGCCGGTCGAGCCCTTGGCCGCCCCGCTCTTCCACGCCGTGCCGGCGATGTCCAGATGCGCCCAGGGATAGTCGCTGGCAAAGCGCTGCAGGAACTTGGCCGCCGTGACAGCACCGCCGGCGCGGCCGGCCACGTTGGCGACGTCGGCGAAATTGGTCTTGAGGCCTTCGGCGTAGTCGTCGTCGAGCGGCATCCGCCAGCAGCGGTCCTGCGAAGCCTCGCCGGCGGCCTCGAGGGCGCCGGCCAGCGCATCGTCGCTGGAGAAGAGCCCGCTGCGCACGCCGCCCAGGGCGACCACGCAAGCCCCCGTGAGGGTGGCGATGTCGATCACCGAGGCCGGCGCGAAGCGCTTGGCGTAGGTCAGCGCATCGCAAAGGATCAGGCGTCCCTCGGCATCGGTGTTGAGCACCTCGATGGTCTGGCCGCTCATGCTGGTGACGACGTCGCCCGGTTTCAGCGCCCGGCCGTCGTTCATGTTCTCGCACGAGGGCACCAGCCCGATCACGTTGATCGCCGGCTGGATGTCGCCAAGGGCGCGGAACACGCCCAGCACGCTGGCCGCCCCGCACATGTCGAACTTCATCTCGTCCATCTCCGCCGCCGGCTTGAGCGAGACGCCGCCGGTGTCGAAGGTGATGCCCTTGCCGACCAGCACCACCGGCGCCTGGTCCTTGGGCGCGCCGTGATAGCGCAGGACGATGAAGCGCAGCGGTTCGGCCGAGCCTTGCGAGACGGCCTCGAAGGCGCCCATGCCGAGCTTGGCCACTTCCTTGGGGCCCAGCACCTCGCATTTCACGTTCGGCAGCTCGGCGAGCATCTTCGCGGCATCGGCCAGCATCGTCGGCGTGCAGTGGTTGCCCGGCCGGTTGCCCCATTCCTTGGCCAGCTCGACGCCGGCGACGGTTGCGCAGGCCTGGTCGAAGGCCTCGCGCAGGGCCGCAGCGTCCGGCACGCCCACGCTCAGTTGGCGGATGGTCCGGGGCTCGGCCTTGGACTTGGTCTCGGTGTAGACGTAGCTGACATCGGCAGCCGCCAGCACCGCGCTGGCCAGTGCCGCCGCATCGGTGGCGCCGGCGAAGACCATGGCAACCCGCTTCGGGCTGTAGCCCTTGGCCGCGTTCACGGCCGCCTGCACCGCCGTCCGAACCGCGGCCGCGCCGCCATCCCCCGCGGCGACCAGCAGCACGCGCGCCGTCGCCACGCCGGCCGGGCGGTACAGCGCCAGCAGCTTGCCGGCCTTG
>NZ_JBFUIU010000898.1:0-3431 GCF_056401695.1 Variovorax sp. P4_D9 | reverse complement strand
ATGTCGAACCAGGCGGCGCTGCCGACCTTCTCGAAGGTCATGAAGCCGAAGGCGGTGGCAACCACGGCGCCGATGACGATCCCGAGCAGCACCGAGATGTTGGCGATGAAACCCTTGGCGTACTTGACGATCAGCAGGATCGACACCAGTACCAGCGCCGCGATGGCCAGGCCGCCGAGGTCGGCGTACTTGGGGTTCGGCACCGACGGCACGATCGACAGGCCCTTGGGCACCGGCGGCACGGCCGAGCCGGGCGAGGTCACGTCGGCCAGCCACTTGGCATACACCGGGTCGACCAGCGCCGGCGCCGTCGGGCCGACCGGGTTGCCGAAGATCCAGTTGATGCCGACCCGCATCAGGCTGATGCCGATCACCGCGATGATGGTGCCGGTGACCACCGGCGGGAAGAAGCGCAGCATGCGCGAGACCATCGGCGCGATCAGGATCGAGATCACGCCGGCGCCGATGATGGCGCCGAACAGCAACTGCGCGCCGGCCTGGCCCGGGTTGGCGTTGGCGATCGCGACCATCGGTGCGACCGACGCGAAGGTCACGCCCATCATCACCGGCAGCTTGATGCCGAACCACTGGGTGGCGCCGAGCGCCTGGATCAGCGTCGCGACGCCGCAGCAGAAGAGATCGGCGGAGATCAGCAGCGCGACCTCTTGCGGACTGAGCTTGAGCGCGCGGCCGACGATCAGCGGAACCGCCACGGCACCCGCATACATCACCAGCACGTGCTGCAGGCCGAGGGCGGCGAGTTTGCCGGCCGGCAGGCGCTGATCGACCGGATGGATGGGATGCGAAGCAGCCGTCATTGCATGTACTCCTGGGCAGCGTGAGACAAGAAAACCACGCGAACGGCGCCTGGGCCTGAATCGTTCACCGTTCTGTACGCGAAACTGTATACAACGTCGGCCCGCCATATGGCGGAAAACCCGCGCCCTGCGCACACACGCAAGTGGCGGGCTAATGAATATTCTTGTTACTTCGAGAGAGATTAGACACAATGTATTACATTTACTCCTGTGAGGCCCTCGCGGGCCCCGCTTCCACCACCCGCCCTTGTGAGCCTTATGAAGACGCAACAACAAGCAATCAGCGAAGGCTATGACGTCGACCTCTCCGGTCCCGGACGACCCATAGGCGCGAGAGGCAAGTACCCCCACTTCCAGGTGATTCCCTTGCTCACGGAGATGGAGGCGGAGCTCATCAACACCCTCGGTCTCGTTCGTCAACTGCTGATCGAAGGCACCCCTTCGAAAGACGCACGCGAAGCTGTGATGCTCGCGATCGAGGGCCTGCTGGAAGCGGCGCGCTCCTGACATCGCGATCCAGTCGAGCATCCAGAAAGGAGACGCGGGATGAACTCCTATCCGACCGCCAGCCAGGCCACCGGCGTGGCACGTACGCTGAGCAGGAGTGCGGCCTGCACCATCGTCGTCTATCAGGCGGGCTGCAACAGCTTCGTCACCGCCCGGCCATCCGACAAGGTCAGCGGCCTTGTGATCGGCATCTACCAGAACGGCTACCAGGTCCAGGGCGGCTCACGCGCTGCCTGACTTCCCGGCCGAGGTAGCCGGCGCCGGCCCGGCGTCGGGCCCGTCCGCCCGATCCCTGCGCACCGCCATCCGCGATCTGGAACGCCAGCGCCAACTGCCGCGTCGCCCGGTGCTCGGCTGTACGGCGCATGTCCAGGAGGAGGAGGAGCGTCGCCATGCCCTGGAGGCCGGAATGGACGAGTGACTGATGAAGCCCTTCAGCCTCGATGCACTGTCGGAGGTTCTCCATCGACACCTGGGTGATGCGGGCGCGGTGGCGCCGCCTCCGCCTCCGCCGAGCCCGCAGGTGATCTCGAAGGATGCGTTCGATCGGCTGGCGTTGCGCGGCATGTCCGACGGTGAAGTCCAGGTCGAGACCCGCTTGCTCGAGGCGCTGCTGCGGACCAACCTGAGCGATGCTCAGGAGATCGCCGTGCACGTCGCTTCAGGCGCGTACGCCGAGGCGGCATCCGTCGCGCACAAGATCAAGGGTGCGGCCCGGATGGTCGACGCCAAGCGCGTGATCCTGGCGTGCGAGGCCCTGGAGCGCGCCTGGGACCACAGCGAGTTCGGCGCGCCGGGTTCCAGCCTTGCACCGCTGGCGGAAGCGCTGGACGAATTCAATCAGGCCATCCAGGTACAGCTGGCCGAACTCGCCTCGGCGGCCGAGCCCCGCCCGCCGCTGCCTCAGGATCGCTGATCGATCGCCGGAGCGCTCAGTCGATATGGAGCGCTCTGATCTCTGATCAGTTGAGGACAGAGCAACAAACTGCGGCGCAGCTGTTGGTCTGTGCCGCAAGGTCTCAGGTGAGCAGGTCGCTCAGCGTGCGCGCGATGACCTTGGTGGCGCGCCGCAGATCCTCAAGCACCACGCGCTCGTCGTTGCGCTTGGCATGCGACTCGAGCACGGTGCGCGGGCCGGCGCCATAGATCACACCCGGGATGCCGGCCTCGCCATACAGCCGCACGTCGGTGTAGAGCGGCGTGCCCATGGCCTTGATCGGCTCGCCGAAGAGCGCCTGGCCGTGCTTCTGGATCGCATCCACCAGCGGCTTGTTGCCGGCCAGCGGCTTCATCGAGTTGGCGAGCAGCATGCGCTTGATGTCGACCGTAATGCCGGGCATCTCGGCCGCCGCATCGGCGATCACCTTGCGGATGTCGGCCTCGACCTCGACCGGATTCTCTTCGGGGATCATGCGGCGGTCGAGCTTGAAGACCACCTTGCCGGGCACGACATTCGTGTTGGTGCCGCCCTCGATGCGGCCCACGTTGAGATACGGATACGTGATGCCCTCGACCTTCGAGCTGACCTGCTGGTAACGCGTGTTCTGCGCATAGAGCGCATTCAGGATGCGGACCGCGCCCTGCAGCGCATCGACGCCGGTGGTCGGAATGGCCGCGTGCGCCATCTTGCCGTGCACCGTGACTTCCATCTGCAGGCAGCCGTTGTGCGCCGTGACGACCTCATAGCTGAAGCCGGCGGCGATCATCAGGTCGGGCTTGGTTAGGCCCTTCTTGAGCAGCCAGCCCGGGCCCAGGATGCCGCCGAACTCCTCGTCGTAGGTGAAGTGCAGCTCGACGCTGCCATGCGCAGGCTTGGCGACGGCCTCGAGCGCGCGCACCGCGAAGGTGAAGCTCGCGAAGTCGCTCTTGCTGACGGCCGTGGCGCGGCCATAGAGGCTGCCGCCGTCGATCTCGCCGCCGTAGGGGTCGTGCGTCCAGCCTTCGCCGGGTGGCACGACGTCGCCGTGCGCATTGAGCGCGACCGTGCGGCCGCCGCTGCCGTACTGGCGGCGCACGATCAGGTTGGTGATCGACTCGAGGCCGTAGTCCTTCACGTCCTGTTCCGGCACCGCATGCTTCTCCGCTTCGAAGCCGAAAGCCTGGATC
>NZ_JBFUIU010000897.1:0-3431 GCF_056401695.1 Variovorax sp. P4_D9 | reverse complement strand
CCACTCGCCGATCTCGCGCACGCGCTGATCGAAGTCGAGCTTCTCGAAGCGCTCACGAGCGCGCTCGGCGTCTCGATGGCGCTGCCCGGTCATCGTGCCAAAGCCGTGAACGACGGCCTGCACAACAGGGTTGCGGGGCTTGGAGGCTGGCACCGCAGTGCGGTTCGCCGGCCGGCGATGGCTGGTGGTGAGTCGCATGTGGAGTCCTCCGATCTGAACGAATGATCTCCGGATATCGGTGATCGCGGTGTGATGTTTTAGTGACGCAAGTCGCGCCGCCGGCTAAATCCTGGTGCCCCGCGGACCAGTTGAAGGTCCACCTGCCGCTTAGAAGGCGGCTGCTCTATCCAGTTGAGCTAGCAGGGCCGGTTGGTGAGATGGAAACGAGGATGGGATTCGGACCCATGTGGAGCAACGCTCACCGGACTTGCAAACCGGCGCCTTCGACCGCTTGGCTACCTCGTTATAAACTGGTGGAGAGGGGGCGCCGGCCCGGCCATCACAGCCGAGCCGGAACCGCTTCCGATGCGATGCGTGCCAGGCCGTTCGGAACGATCCGCTGACCATGCATCCAGTGCGCGGTGGTCTGCACATGGTTGGCGCGAACCACCTTGGCGACATGCGTGCGGAACTGTCCGTAGTAGATGGCATCGGTGACGGTGACCACGTAGCCTTCGCTGCGCGCCCAGTCTCGCTTGCTGTCATACAGCGAGCGGATGAGGTGCTCGTCGTAGATGCCGTCGTAGAGCACCGGCACGCTGACGATGCCGAGCAGCTCGAACCACTCTTGGGTCTGGTCCCAGCCCAGGCGCGTATTGCGTTCGTCCCAGATCGAGAACCCCATGAAATAGCTCGGGAGGTTCTCGTACTCGATCGAGTGCCGTGCGTAGAGGTTTTCACCGCACACGCGCCAGCCCGGTGGCAGGTCGCCGGCGATCCGGGCCCAGACCATGCCCTTGACCCAGTTGCGGCTGTCGTGGTGCCGGCCGTCGACGGAGCGGGCATGCATGCCGTCCGCGTAGAGCGTCGTGTTCTCGCCGTCCTTCTTCTCGGTCACGATGACGCGTTTCCCGACGAAGGCATCCATGCTGGCGATCCTCCGATCGTCCGTGCATGCCCTCCGACCACGGGGCGTGGTGCGTGCGCGGATACTTGATCCGGTCGCTGAAGTCGCCGAGCACGCCGCCGGAGGCCAGGATCTTCTGCACGCTGTCGTCGAAGAAGAGCTCCCCCTTCAACCTGGTGCCGTTCGCCATGACCGGGTTGCCCCACTTGTCGTAGATCTGGTCGTCGTAGAGGTGCGACGGAATGACGGGCTTGCGGATGCCGCAGGCCTCGCGCACCTGGTCCACCGAGATGGTCGTCATCTCGCAGGCCAGGTGGTGCTCCTCGCAAACGGACGCCCCGTTCGCAAGGTAGTAGCCGCCATCGGCCCAGAGCCGGCGCTCGAGGATGTGGTGGGCATCCACGGCCGACCGCTCGCAGAAGACGCAGCGGTGTCCATCCCTGGAGAACACGCCGGCGCGGAATGCGTCGCGCGTGAGAATTCGCGGTTCCATGGTGTCCTCCTTGGGAGATGTTGATGGAGCGGGCCGCGAGGGTCGAACTCGCCTGTACGCCTTGGAAGGGCGCCGCCTGAGCCGCTCGGCCAGGCCCGCGTGGGGTGGTGGATCGTCTTCGACTCGAACGAAGCATGTCCCGAAGGACGCGGGATTTACAGTCCCGTGCAGTAGCCAGCTCTGCTCACGAACCAAGGTAGGTGGTCCTGCGCACACGGCTCGAACGTGCAACCCCCGGCTTCGTAGGCCAGTGCTCTATCCAATTGAGCTAACGCAGGAGGGAAAGAGGTTGTGGAAGATGGCGGATGCGGAGAAGATTCGAACTCTCGAGCCGAGCTTGCGCCCGGCAGCACTGTTTTCGAGGCAGGCCCCTTAGACCACTCGGGCACGCATCCAGGTCAGGTTGATGGGGTGGAGGAGAAGAGGGGATTCGGACCCCTGTGCCGCATCCCTGCGACCACCGCATTTCCAATGCGGGCCATTCGACCGTTCTGGCACTTCTCCGCAGATAGACAAAAGGGGTGGAGGAAGACGCGGGGATCGAACCCGCGACCGAGGGGCTTCCTCGAAACCTGGGTTCAAGCCAGGCGCAATAGACCGCTCTGCCAGTCTTCCGGTGATGATGGCGCCGAGAGCAGAAATCGAATCTGCGACGCTCGCGCTTTCAACGCGACGCTCTACCGTCTGAGCTATCTCGGCATGATGGGTGGCGCCCCGTGGGGAAGTCGAATCCCCGGCTTCCTCCTAGACAGGGAGGCACTCTGGCCACTGAGTTAACGGAGCAGAATGAGTTGGTGGAGATGAACGGGATCGAACCGATGACCCCCTGCTTGCAAAGCAGGTGCTCTCCCAGCTGAGCTACATCCCCGGGAATCTGGCGGAGCATGTCGGTATCGATCCGACCWACCGCTTTCGCAGTCCCGACTTAGCAGGTCGGTGCCTTAACCTCTCGGCCAATGCTCCTGATGCGGTACGGGTTCCGGTGCCGCCCAATCTTTGCGGGCCGGTTTCCGCGAGAGGGCGATTCGCATCGCCCAGTCTCGCTTCTTGTATGGTCGGAGCGGCAGGTCTCGAACCTGCGACCCCCTGGTCCCAAACCAGGTGCGCTTCCAGCTGCGCCACGCTCCGAGGGGTGTTGATGAATGGCAGACGCTCAAGGATTCGAACCTTGGAATGCTGGGATCAAAACCCAGTGCCGTAGACCGCTTGGCTAAGCGCCTTCATCTGGTTGCGGAGGGCGGATTCGAACCGACCGATCTCTGGCTTATGAGGCCAGCGGGGACGACCAGGCTCCCCTACTCCGCGATACTGTTTTGACGATTGAATCGTCTGTGACTGGAGTCGGATACGGGATTCGAACCCATGTCTACAAGGATAAAAAACCTTGTGTCCTAACTAAGCCGCTAGACGAATCCGACGTGATGCTGATGAAGCCCGCAGTCTGATTCGAACAGACGACAACCAATTTACAAAAATGGTGCTCTGCCAACTGAGCTATACGGGCAGTTTGTGAAAAGCAATTGATGCGAACTTGGCGGGCATCACAGGAGTCGAACCTGTAACCTCCGGTTTTGGAGACCGGCGCTCTGCCAGTTGAGCTAGACACCCTTGAATCTGACTGGTAGCCCGAGGGAGGGTCGAACTCCCATGACTTGCGTCGCCGCGCCCTGAACGCGGTGTGTCTGCCGATTCCACCATCGGGCCATGATCCATTTCGGTTGTGTCTTCACGCGATTCGAGTGCTTGCGCACTCACGTCGACATCGCTGCACGATGGTTGGGTCCAGACCATGCACATCCCCCCAGGCCGCCGACGCGGATGGCCTCTGGAGGTGCTGCAAAGGCACACCCGAAATGGAGCAGCACGGAGGGC
>NZ_JBFUIU010000896.1:0-3434 GCF_056401695.1 Variovorax sp. P4_D9 | reverse complement strand
CTTCTATCACACGGGCGAGTTGGTGGCGTCGTTCACCGACGTCTACACCTGAGCGAAGCCGGACCGACCAAGAGCAGCGGCGTGCCGGCGGCGTTCCTGCGCATGCCTGGCGCGCCCCGGCTGAGCCCGAATCCTTGATATCAACTTTGCAATCCACGCCATGAAACAGATCCTCAACTTCATCAACGGGGAACACACCGGCACAGATAAGACCTTCGCCAAGCGCTCGCCGGTGACCGGCGAGGTCATCGCGCAGGTGCACGAGGCCGGGCGCGCCGAGGTGGATGCCGCAGTGGCTGCCGCGCGCGCGGCGCTCCATGGACCGTGGTCCCGCATGCCGGTGGCCGAGCGCGTGGAGCGCCTCTATGCCGTGGCTGATGGCATCCATCGGCGCTTCAACGAATTCGTCGCCGTCGAATGCGCCGACACCGGAAAGCCGATGAGCCTGGCAAGCCACCTCGACATTCCGCGCGGAGCGGCCAATTTCAAGATCTTCGCCGACGTGGTGAAGAACGTGCCGACCGAGTTCTTCGAGATGGCAACGCCCGACGGCCGCGGTGCGATCAATTACGGCTGGCGAAGCCCGGTCGGGGTGGTCGGCGTGATCTGCCCGTGGAACCTGCCGCTGCTGCTGATGACATGGAAGGTCGGCCCGGCGCTGGCCTGCGGCAACACGGTGGTCGTGAAGCCTTCGGAAGAAACGCCGCAGACCGCCGCGTTGCTCGGCGAGGTGATGAACGAGGCCGGCATACCCAAGGGCGTTTACAACGTGGTGCACGGCTTCGGCCCCGGCTCGGCCGGAGAGTTCGTCACGACACATCCGCAGGTCGATGCCATCACGTTCACCGGCGAGACCCGAACCGGCGAAGTCATCATGAAAGCCGCGGCTCACGGCGCGCGACCAGTGAGCCTGGAGATGGGCGGCAAGAATGCCGCCATCGTCTTCGCCGATTGYGACTTCGACGCCGCGATCGAGGGCACGATGCGCTCCGTCTTCGCCAACTGCGGTCAGGTGTGCCTGGGGACCGAGCGGGTGTATGTCGAGCGGTCGATCTTCGACCGATTCGTGGCTGCCATGAAGAAGGGCGCCGAAGGCCTGAAGCTCGGCCCCCCCCAAGACGCGGCCACCGGCATGGGCCCGTTGATCAGCCAGGAGCATCAGGGCAAGGTGCTCTCCTACTACAAGCTCGCTCTGGACGAGGGGGCCACCGTGGTGACCGGTGGTGGTGTGCCGGCAATGACAGGCGCGCTCGCTGAAGGCGCCTGGGTGCAGCCGACGATCTGGACCGGGCTGCCCGAGACGGCGCGCGTGATCAAGGAAGAGATCTTCGGCCCCTGCTGCCACGTCGCGCCCTTCGACAGCGAGGAAGAGGTGCTGGCCAAGGCCAATGACAACGCGTACGGGCTCGCATGTGCGATCTGGACCCACGACGTGTCGCGCGCGCACCGCATCGCGCAGCGCATGAACGTCGGCCTGTCCTGGGTCAACAGCTGGTTCCTGCGCGATCTGCGCACGCCCTTCGGCGGCGCCAGGCAGTCGGGCATCGGTCGAGAAGGAGGCGTCCATTCGCTCGAGTTCTACACCGAGCTCAAGAACGTCTGCATCAAGCTCTGAAGGACTGGCATGAGATGAGCAATCCCGAAATCGCGCAGTCGGTGCTTGCGGCAGGCATTCGTACCAATGTGTACGACCTGGGCAGCGGCCCTCCCCTTCTGATGATCCACGGCTCGGGACCCGGTGTGACGGCCTGGGCGAACTGGCGGCTGGCGATGCCGGTGCTGGCCCGGCAGGCGCGGGTGATCGCGCCGGACATGGTGGGCTTCGGCTACACCGA
Source organism: Variovorax sp. P4_D9 (assembly GCF_056401695.1). Taxonomy (NCBI): domain Bacteria; kingdom Pseudomonadati; phylum Pseudomonadota; class Betaproteobacteria; order Burkholderiales; family Comamonadaceae; genus Variovorax; species Variovorax sp. P4_D9. The sequence continues at coordinate 1,599 of NZ_JBFUIU010000896.1, read as the reverse complement.
AAGGCCGGCAGGGCAGCGCTACGACATGGACGCCTGGGTCGCCCAGGCGATCGGCGTGCTCGATGCGCTGGACGTCGAGCAGACCGACCTGGTCGGCAACTCCTTTGGCGGTGCGCTGGCGCTGGCACTGACGATCCGGCACCCCCAGCGGGTGCGGCGGCTGGTGCTCATGGGAAGCGTCGGCGTGCCGTTTGCGATCACGCCGGGGCTGGACGCGGTGTGGGGCTATGCGCCGTCGCTGGCGCGCATGCGCGAGCTGCTCGACATCTTTGCCTGCGACCGCAACCTGGTCAGCGATGAACTGGCTCAGCTTCGCTACGAGGCTAGCATCCGCCCGGGCGTCCAGGAGTCTTTCGCGGCGATGTTCCCCGCGCCGCGGCAGCGCTGGATCGATGCGATGGCCAGCAACGAAGCCGACATCCGCCGCATCGCCCACGAGACGCTCGTCCTCCACGGCCGCGAGGACCGCGTGATCCCGCTCTCGACGTCGTTGACCTTGTCGAGCTGGATCCCGCGCGCTCAACTGCACGTGTTCGGCCAATGCGGTCACTGGACGCAGATCGAGCACGCCGCGCGCTTCGCGCAACTGGTCGGCAACTTCCTCTCCGAGGCGAGCCCCGATGAACCCAAGCGCCTGAACGGCTGATATCCGAGAACACGATGAACGAACAACTGATCCAAGCACTCGGCGACGAGTTGTACGACGCACTGAAGGCCTGCCGCGTCGTCGATCCGCTGACCACGCGCCATGCCGACATCACGATCGAGGACGCCTACCGCATCCAGCAGCGCCTGAACGCGCGCCGCGTCGAGGCCGGTGAAACCATCGTCGGCAAGAAGATCGGCGTCACCTCCAAGGCGGTGATGAACATGCTGGGYGTCTACCAGCCGGACTTCGGCATGCTGCTCGACGGCATGGTCTACAACGAAGGCGAGGCCATCGAGGCGTCCACGCTGATCCAGCCTAAGGTCGAAGGCGAGATCGCCTTCATCCTCAAGCGCGACCTGGTCGGCCCCGGCGTCAGCGCCGCCGATGTGATCGCTGCCACCGAAGGCGTGATGGCCTGCTTCGAGATCGTCGACTCGCGCATCCGCAACTGGAAGATCAAGATCCAGGACACGGTCGCCGACAACGCCTCCTGCGGCGTGTTCGTGCTCGGCGACCGCGTCGTATCCYCGCTCGAGGTGGATCTCAACACCTGCGGCATGGTGCTCGAGAAGAACGGGGAGATCGTCGCCACGGGCGCYGGCGCGGCCGCACTCGGCGCACCGGCCAACGCGGTGGCATGGCTGGCCAACACGCTCGGTCAGCTGGGCATCCCGCTGAAGGCCGGCGAAGTCGTGCTGTCGGGGTCGCTGGCGATCATGGTGCCGGTCAAGGCCGGCGACAACCTGCGCGTGACGATCGGCGGCATCGGCGGCTGCTCGGTGCGCTTCGTCTGAAGCCGCCACCCCGCGGCCCACAACCCATTCAATCGACTGGAGAGTCCCTGTGAAGAAAGTGAAATGCGCCCTGATCGGGCCCGGCAACATCGGCACCGACCTGCTGGCCAAGCTGCAGCGCAGCGCGGTGCTGGAGCCGGTGTGGATGGTGGGCAT
>NZ_JBFUIU010000895.1:0-3439 GCF_056401695.1 Variovorax sp. P4_D9 | reverse complement strand
GTCCAGAATTGAACGACGCATCGAACCCCTCCAGTTTTTGTCTTTGGTTTCAGTGCGCGCCACCAGTCCCTCAGCCGGTGCGCAAGATCGCAGCGCACGGGTGGAGGTTAGCCCCTGGGTCGATGGTCAAGCGAGCCCGGAGTCTCGAGATCGACCCTCCTCAAATCTCGCCGCCTCCACCTGCTGGCGCTGGCGCAGAGGCTCCGGTTGTTGGCGCCGGCCGAAAATTGACCCACGTTCTGCTGAGCCGCGCGATCCCGTGCGCCCCGCCCCGCAGCGGGACAACTCGCACAGTGCCATTGGTGCAAACCCGGGGCCTGATTCAGATAGTTCCTACAGCCGCGTCGTAACTCAGGAGATGCCTAAACGCACCGATCCACCGAAGATCCCGGACCAGCAAAGCCGTCGAAGGCCTGCGACGCGAAGCCGACACAAAGGCTTCGAACGCACCCCCTTCGACGCACGAATCCACGCTGATGAATCTAGGAGACAAGTGATGTACGCACAGATGGTCGAGACCGGCACGCAGCGCCTGCGCAGCATGAGCGAGTTGAGCGGCGAAGAGAAAGCTTTCCAGAAGCGCATCGACGACGGGATCAAGATCGAGCCCAAGGACTGGATGCCCGATGCCTATCGCAAGACGCTGGTGCGGCAGATCTCGCAACACGCGCATTCCGAGATCGTCGGCCAGCTTCCCGAGGGCAACTGGATCACGCGGGCGCCGACGCTGAAGCGAAAGGCGGTCCTGCTGGCCAAGGTCCAGGACGAGGCCGGCCACGGCCTCTACCTCTACAGCGCCGCGGAAACCCTGGGCGTGAGCCGCGACGAGTTGCTCGACAACCTGCACAGCGGCAAGGCGAAGTACTCGAGCATCTTCAACTACCCGACGATCACGTGGGCCGACATGGGTGCGATCGGCTGGCTCGTCGATGGCTCCGCGATCATCAACCAGATCCCGCTGTGCCGCTGCTCCTACGGGCCCTACGCCCGGGCCATGGTCCGCGTCTGCAAGGAAGAGTCCTTCCACGCGCGCCAGGGCTACGACATCATGATGGCGCTGTGCAACGGAACGGCCGAACAGAAGGCCATGGCGCAGGATGCGCTGAACCGCTGGTGGTGGCCGGCCCTGATGATGTTCGGCCCGCCCGATGCCGAATCGGTCAACAGCGCGCAGTCGGCCCAGTGGCGCATCAAGCTGCATTCGAACGACGAGTTGCGCCAGCGCATGGTGGACCAGACCGTGCCCCAGATCGAGTACCTCGGCCTGACGGTTCCCGATCCGGACCTGCGCTTCAACGAAGAGACCGGCCACTACGAGATCGGCGAGATCGATTGGTCGGAATTCATGAACGTGCTGAAGGGCAACGGGCCTTGCAACCGCGAGCGCTTGCAGACCCGGGTCGATGCCTATGAAAACGGCTCCTGGTTCCGAGACGCCTTGGTGGCCCATGCCGAAAAGGACGAGGCGCGGCGCAAGGCCGGACTCAAGGCCGCCTGAACCAGCAATCCATACAGGAGACACACGATGAGCAAGCAATGGCCCCTATGGGAGGTTTTCGTTCGCAGCCAGCACGGACTCGCACACAAGCATGTGGGCAGCCTGCACGCGCCGGATGCGGAGATGGCAATCAATCACGCACGCGACGTCTACACGCGTCGCAACGAGGGTATCGGCATCTGGGTGGTGCGCGCGGTCGACATCGTGTCGAGCAGCCCCGGCGACAAGGTCGCGCTCTTCGAGCCGTCCAACAACAAGGTGTATCGGCATCCGACCTTCTTCCCCATGCCGGAAGAAGTCAAGCACCTTTGAGGGGAGATCTCGAATGCTAGACGACAAGTTCGACTATCTGCTGCGCTTGGGCGACAACGCGCTCATGCTGAGCCACCGGCTCACCCAATGGTGCGGCAAGGGTCCTGCGCTGGAAGAGGACATGGCGCTGGCCAACGTGGCGCTGGACCTCATCGGCCAAGCCCGCATGTGGCTCAGCTATGCGGGCGAGGTGGAGGGCCGTGGCCGCGACGAGGACAAGCTCGCATTCCTTCGGCATGCGCACGACTTTCGAAACCTGCTGCTGGTCGAACAACCGAACGGCCACTACGCCGATACCCTCGTGCGCCAGTTCTTCTTCGACGCCTGGCATCTGTTCCTGCTGCAGGGATTGACCACCTCCTCGGACGACCGCATCGCAGGAATCGCCGAGAAGGCCCTCAAGGAGGTGACCTACCACGTCCGTCGCAGCAGCGACCTGATCGTGCGATTGGGCGACGGCACCGAGACGAGCCATCGCATGACGCAGGCAGCAGTTGACAAGCTCTGGCCATACACGGGCGAGATGTTCAAGTCCGACGGGGTCGATGACGTCTTGCAGGCACTGGGCATCACCCCTGAGCTGGCTTCATTGCGCGCGCCCTGGCTTGAACATGTCCAGGACGTGCTTTCCGAGGGCACGCTGAGTATGCCGGACGCCGGCGCTTGGATGCAGGAAGGCGGCAAGCAGGGCCGCCATTCCGAGCATCTTGGCTATGCGCTGGCCGAGATGCAGTTTCTGCAGCGCTCTTATCCGGGAGCGCAATGGTGATTCCGACCGATGACTCCAGCGCGCTGACGGCGCTTCCCGACGTCGGCAAGGTCTGGGAGTGGCTGGCCCAGATCGAAGATCCGGAAATCCCCGTGATCTCCATCGTCGACCTGGGCATCGTGCGGGAAGTGCGCTGGGTCGATGGCGACAAGGGGCCGGAATGCCTGGTGGCGATCACCCCGACCTATTCGGGTTGCCCGGCGACCGAGGTGATTTCCAACTCCATCTTGGAGCATTTGCGGATGCACGGGGTGCCGCGCGTGAGGCTCGAATCGCGTCTTTCGCCGCCGTGGACAACGGCATGGCTGGGCGACGAGGCGAAGGCCAAGCTGAAGGCCTACGGCATTGCGCCACCAGGCATCCAGGTGATCTCCGTCGCAGACATCAGGCGCGGGCCGGTGGTGCAGGGAACGACTGCGTGTCCGAGGTGCGGCTCAATCCACGTGCAAATGACGAGCGCCTTCGGATCGACACCCTGCAAGGCACTGTATCGCTGCCTGGACTGTCTCGAGCCTTTCGACCACTTCAAGTGCCACTGAGCCGCCTCTGAGTCCGATTCGACCGCGACACACAACGCAAGCGCACATAAACAACACAGTCCCGGAGACACCCCGATGAGCAAGTTCTATCCACTGTCGGTTGCCAAGGTCAGGAACGAAACGCGCGACACCATTGTCGTCACCCTGGATGTTGCCGACGATTTGAAAGAGAAGTTCGCCTTCGCGCAGGGTCAGCACCTTACGCTGCGCACCGAGATCAATGGCGAAGACGTGCGGCGCTCCTACTCGATCTGTTCGGGCGTGCACGATGGCGACCTGCGCATCGCGATCAAGCGAACGACGGGCGGCGTCTTCTCGACC
>NZ_JBFUIU010000894.1:0-3445 GCF_056401695.1 Variovorax sp. P4_D9 | reverse complement strand
GACACTCGGGTTCGCAGACGTCGCAGTTGATGCATTCGTCGGTGATCATGAGAGCCATGGGGTCGATTATCGGTCGGCTCGGGCATGGACGTTGCGTGTCGGGTTATGCTGCGCCCCGCCCTATGAGCCTGTTTCTCTTCAAGCGTTTCCTGACCCTGATCGCGACCCTGGTCGGCGCATCCGTCATCGTTTTCCTGGTGCTCGAGATCCTGCCCGGCAATGCCGCGCAGATGCTCATGGGCCCGGACGCCGCACCCGAGGCGGTGGCCGCGCTGGCCGCCAAGCTCGGCCTCGACCAGCCGGCCTGGACCCGCTACTGGCACTGGATCGGCGGCCTCCTGACCGGCGAGCTCGGCGACAGCTACGCCTACAGCTCGCCGGTGCTCGACCTGATCCTCGAACGCCTCGCGCTGACCGTGCCACTGGCCCTGCTGGCGATGAGCTTCACGACCGTGCTGGCACTGGTGGTCGGCGTGGCCGCGGCGGCGCGGCACAACAAGCTCGGCGACGTCGGGCTCATGGGCCTCACGCAGGTCGGCATCGCGATCCCGAATTTCTGGTTCGCGATCCTGCTGATCCTGGTCTTCTCGGTGCAGCTGCAGTGGTTCTCGGCCGGCGGCTTCGAGGGCTGGGGCGAAGGCATCGTGCCGGGGCTCAAGGCGCTGCTGCTGCCGGCCCTGTCGCTGGCGGTGGTGCAGGCCGCGATCCTGGCGCGCATCACGCGCTCGGCGGTGCTCGAGGTGATGCGCGAGGACTTCGTGCGCACCGCGCGCGCCAAGGGCGTGTCGCAGCGGGCCGTGCTGTGGGGCCACGTGCTGCGCAACGCGATGATTCCGGTGGTCACGGTGATGGGCATGCAGTTCTCCGAACTACTGGCCGGCACCATCGTGGTCGAGAACGTCTTCTACCTGCCCGGCCTCGGCCGGCTGATCTTCCAGGCCATCAGCAACCGCGACCTGATCGTGGTGCGCAACTGCGTGATGCTGCTGGCCGCGATGGTGGTCATCGTCAACTTCGTGGTCGACGTGCTGTATGCCGTGATCGACCCGCGCATCAAGGCTTCTGACATATGAGCGCAACGAAATGAGCGCCCTTCCCACCGCCGTGCCGAGCGCGGCCGCCTTCAAGGTGCCCGGCTTCTGGCGCCGCGCGCTGCGGCACCGCAGCTTCACGATTGGCGCCGTGCTGAGCCTGCTGCTGATCCTGGCCGCCGCGGTCTCGCTGGTCTGGACGCCGTGGTCGCCCTACGAGATGGACCTGGCGAGCAAGCTGCAGAAGCCGAGCTGGACCCATTGGCTGGGCACCGACACCTTCGGCCGCGACGTCGCCTCGCTGCTGCTGGTCGGCGCCCGGGCCTCGATCCTGGTCGGCGTCATCGCGGTCGGCATCGGCCTCACGGTCGGCACCGCGCTCGGGCTGCTGGCCGCGGCGAAGCGCGGCTGGGTCGAGGAGGCGATCATGCGGCTGACCGACTTCACGATGGCCTTCCCGGCGATCCTGTCGGCGATCATGATGACCGCGGTGTTCGGCGCCGGCATCGTCAACGCGATCATCGCCATCGGCATCTACAACATCCCGACCTTCGCGCGCATCACGCGGGCGTCGGCCAACGCGATCTGGTCGCGCGAGTACGTGGCGGCGGCCCGGGCCTGCGGCAAGGGCGCCTTCGCGATCACGATGCAGCACGTGCTGCCGAACATCTCGGCGGTGCTGATCGTGCAGATCACGATCCGCTTCGCGGTCGCGATCCTGGCCGAAGCGGCGCTCTCCTACCTCGGCCTCGGCACGCAGCCGCCGCAGCCGTCGTGGGGCCGCATGCTCAGCGAGGCCCAGACCATGATGTTCCAGGCCCCCTTGCTGGCCGTGTTCCCCGGCATGGCGATCGCGCTGGCGGTGCTGGGCCTCAACCTGCTGGGCGACGGCCTGCGCGATCTTCTGGACCCGCGCCTTGCCCGCGCCCGCTGAACTTCCAATGCCTCTTCTCGAAGTCAACGACCTCCATGTCCAGCTGCAGACGCAGCGCGGCCCGGCCGAGGCGGTGCGCGGCATCGGCTTCACGCTGGAGCGCGGCGAAACCATGGGCATCGTCGGCGAGTCCGGCTGCGGCAAGTCGATCACGGTGCAATCGCTGATGGGCCTGCTGCCCTCCAGCGCCAAGGTCAGCGGCAGCATCCGCTTCGACGGCACCGAGCTGGTCGGACTGCCCGAGCGCGAGATGTGCCGGCTCCGCGGCGACCGCATCGGCATGATCTTCCAGGAGCCGATGACCGCGCTGAACCCGGTCCACACGATCGCGCGCCAAGTCGGCGAGCCGCTGCGGCTGCACCGCGGGCTGTCGGCCGCCGAGGCGCGCAAGGAGGCGCTGGCGCTGCTCGAGCGGGTCGGCATTCCCGATGCCGCATCGCGCCTGGACGCCTATCCGCACCAGTTCTCGGGCGGCCAGCGGCAACGCATCGGCATCGCGATGGCGCTGGCCTGCGGGCCCGACCTGCTGATCGCCGACGAACCGACCACCGCGCTCGACGTCACGATCCAGAAGCAGATCCTCGAGCTGATCCGCGGCCTGGTGGCCGAGCGCGGCATGGCGCTGATCCTGATTTCGCACGACCTCGGCGTGATCGCCGAGAGCGTCTCGAAGATGCTCGTGATGTACGGCGGCAGCGTGGTCGAGAGCGGTCCGACCGCCGCGGTCTTCGCCGAGCGCGCCCATCCCTACACGCAAGGCCTGTTCGCGGCACGGCCCGCCTTGGGCGCGCCGCGCGGAGTCAAGCTGGCGACCATCCGCGGCAGCGTGCCCGAGTTGGTGGACCTGCCGCCGGGCTGCCCCTTCGCGGGCCGCTGCCGCTACACCGTCGATGCCTGCCAGGCCACGCGACCGCCGCCGGTTCGACTGCCTCACGACCACCACGTGCGCTGCATCCGGCTCGACGAGATCGCCGCCGAGGAAGGCGCTGCGGCATGACCGATCATCGCTTCGACCCCGACCCGAAGTCGGCCCCGCTGCTCGAAGTCACCGACCTCGTGCGCCACTACACCCTGCCGCGCGAGCGCCTCTTCGGGCCGCCGCCGATGGTGAAGGCGCTCAACGGCGTGAGCTTCAGCGTCCGCCCCGGACAGAGCCTGGGCATCGTCGGCGAATCGGGCTCCGGCAAGTCGACCATCGCACGGCTGGTGATGGCGCTGGACCGGCCGACCTCGGGCAGCGTCAGGCTGCTCGGGCGCAATCTGCACGCGCTGCCGAAGGACGAACTGCGGGCCGCGCGGCGCGATATGCAGATGGTGTTCCAGGATCCCTACGGCTCGCTCGACCCGCGCCAGACGGTGGCGCGGATCGTCGCCGAGCCGCTCGAGGCGCTGGCCGAGACCTCCGGCGCCGAGCAGCGCGAACGGGCCGGGGAGGCGTTGGCCGCCGTCGGCCTGCGCACCACCGACCTGCACAAGTACC
>NZ_JBFUIU010000893.1:0-3447 GCF_056401695.1 Variovorax sp. P4_D9 | reverse complement strand
TGAGGCAGCAAAGAGTGAAGTGATGTGAAACAGGTCAGACCGGGACGAGCTAAACCTGCATGTGGTCTCGGACATAGAAAGTCCGCCATAGGAGATGAGGCGCTTGTCAGCGGATATGCATGGGGGCCAGCGGGGCGAGTCGGGGAAACCAGGCGAGCCGCGCAATCAAGGCCGGATATAAGGACGCAGCCGACTTCTTCGCAGCACAACACAAATTCTTCTTGCTATCCGGGAGGCATCCATATAAGTGACCCCATGACCTCGCGCGACATTGTTCTCTGTCATCCCGTGCGCACTTCCATCGGAACCTATGGAGGCAGCCTCAAGGACGTGCCTGCCCCCGACCTCGGCGCGGTGGCCGTGCGGGAAGCCCTGCGCCGATCTGGCTTGCCTGTCGACAAGGTGCAGACCCTGGTGATGGGCAACGTCATCCAGGCGGGCGTGAAGATGAATCCTGCGCGCCAAACCGGCATCGCGGCCGGGTTGTCGGTCGAGGTACCGGCGCTGACGGTCAACCGCGTCTGCGGCTCGGGTGCGCAGGCGATCGTCAGCGCTGCGCTGGAGGTCTGGTCCGGCATGGTCGACTGCGCCATCGCCGGCGGCATGGAGAACATGGACCGAGCGCCCTATCTGCTGCCGCAGGGGCGGCGGGGCGCGCGCATGGGCGACGTCACGCTGTTCGACAGCATGCTGCACGACGGCCTCAACGACGCGTTCAGCGGCCAGCATGCGGGCTGGCACACCGAGGAACTCGTGGAGGCCCGCGGTATCTCCCGCGCGGATCAGGATCGCTGGGCCCTTCGCTCCCAGCAGCGCTTCTCGGCGGCGCAGGCCGCCGGCCGCTTCGAGGCCGAGATCGCGCCGGTCGAGGTCTCAACGCGCAAGGGAACAGAGCGCTTCGCCAGGGACGAGCACAACCGCCCCGACACCACGGCCGAGTCGCTGGCCCGGCTGAAGCCCGCGTTCCGGAAAGACGGAACCATCACCGCCGGCAGTGCGCCGGGCCTGAACTCGGGCGCCGCGGCGATGCTCGTCGCCGAGCATCAATGGGCCGAGAAGAACTTCCTCAAGCCGATGGCGCGCTTGGTGTCCTACGGGGTCGGCGCCGTGGAGCCGGCCTTCTTCGGCCTCGGCCCGGTGCCGGCTGTGCGCCAGGCACTGGCGCGCGCGGGTTGGTCGGCGGGCGACGTGCAGCGCGTGGAGATCAACGAGGCCTTTGCCGCCATCACGCTGGCGTGCCTGCGCGAGCTCGGATTCCCAGAGGAGGTGGTCAACGTCGAGGGCGGCGCCATCGCGCACGGCCACCCCATCGGCGCCACGGGCACGGTGCTGGCGACACGGCTGATCCACTCGATGGCCCGCGACGGTCTCAAGCGCGGGGTCGTCACACTGTGCATCGGCGGCGGCCAGGGCATCGCGTTAGCGATCGAGTCGCTGTGAGTCTCCGCGGCACGCACCGCGTACCGCAGCAGGTGCGCCATGCTCATCTTCTCGCTTGAGCCCGCCGATCCCTTCGGACGCGCACTCGCCGATGCGTTGGGTGTCCCGCTGTCGCCGCACGAGGAGCGGGTATTCGACGATGGCGAGCGCAAGCTGCGGCCGCTGGTCGATCCCCGGGGTGCCGATGCCTACGTGGTGGCCGGACTGCATGGCGGTCCCCAGGACAGTCCCCACGACAAGATCTGCCGGCTCCTGATGTTCATCGGTGCACTCAAGGACCATGGCGCCGCGCGCGTGACTGCAGTCGTTCCCTACCTCGCCTACGCGCGCAAGGACCTGCGGACCAAGCCCCAGGACCCCCTGGGACTGCGCTACGTGGCGCAATGGCTGGATTCGGCCGGCATGGCGCAGATCATCGTGCTCGAAGCGCACAACGTTGCCGCGTTCCAGAATGCCTTCCGCTGTCCCACGATCCACCTGGCCGCTCACCCTGCCTTCCGCTCGATCGCGCAGGCGATTGCGCGACAGGGGCCAGTGGCCGTGGCTTCGCCGGACCCGGGGGGCGTCAAGCGGGCGCTGCTGTGGCGCGAGGCGCTGGAGGGCGAATTGCGCGAGCCGGTGCGTTTCGCCATGCTCGACAAGCGCCGCAGCGCCGCAGCGCCGGGGTGCTGAGCACTGGACATCTGGTCGCGGGTGACGTCGCCGGCGCGACGGTGCTCCTGCTCGACGACCTGATCGCCGCCGGCAACACCATGCAGCTCGGCGCCGCCGCGCTCCGTCGGGCCGGTGCCAGGGCGGTGGTCGCATTCGCGGCCCACGGTCTTTTCGTCGGCAGCGCGGCGCAGACGCTGGCGTCCCACGACCTGTCTCGGCTGATCGTCACCGACAGCATGCCGCCATTCCGGCTGCCGGAGAGCGGCCCGGTTCGCGACAAGCTGCAAATCGCTTCGGTCGTACCGCAGTTCGCCGAGGCGGTGAGCGCGAGCCACGCGGCATGGGCGCACCATGGCTCAAGCCTTCACGTGCCGCTCCAGGAGGTCCAGGGCGGCCACGGCATGGGCCAGGTACCGCGAGGCCTGGGGTAGCCACTTGCGCGGCGTGCGAACTTCGGGGTCGAGCAGGTGCGCGGCGCTCAGCCTTGCGCGCAGCAATGCGCGCCGCGCCGTATGGAGAATCGGGATTTGGGGCGCGGGCGTGTCCTGCAGCCCCGAGCTCAGGCCCGCCCGGAGCTTCGGCCCCACCAAGGGATCCCCACACATCGCGCATTCGAGGCCAAGGTAGGACAGTTCGTCGAACGGATCGACCTCGCGCAACCGATCGTCGAATTCGAGGGCGTCGATCACGACCGGTGGCTGGATCAGGGCGACGTGCTCGGGCCGCAGGTCTCCGTGCCCGTCGACGATGTGGGCGTCGGCGACTCGCCGGCGCAGCAGGCCCTCGTGCCGCGTAATGGCGTGGTCTGCGCGGTCGACCAGTTCGCGCACCCGGGGCAGGCTGAATTCCGGACGCTCGAGCACACTGCGACTGGCGGCCAGCTCGTCGCGCATGCGCTGGACGTAATCGGACTCGTCGATCCTCGCGCGCGCTGCGCTACGGTAGAAGGGAACCAGGATCCCGAGCATCGCGTCGATGTCCGCCGGACGCAGYTCGCAGCGTCCGATCACCTGGTCGAGCATGCGTTCCTCAGGCAGCCGCTGCATGACGACGATCCAGTCGACGATGCTGCCGCCGGTCTCCGACAGCCTGTCTTCGGGGACGGCGCGAAGCAGGCCACCGTCCATCCGCAGGGCGAGCAGGCCGAGATAGACCTGCGGCGCCAACCGCCGGTTGAGTCGCATCTCCTACCGGGCATTGCGTTCACGCGCCTCGACCGAGGAAAAGTCCAGGAAGGGATAGCGCACCGCCTTCTTCAGTTTCAGCACTTGCCGCTCGCCGATCAGGACCCAGGACATGTGGGTCTCCATGCGGCGCACAGCACCGCTGGAGCCGTCGGACGAGAGCACCGCC
>NZ_JBFUIU010000892.1:0-3451 GCF_056401695.1 Variovorax sp. P4_D9 | reverse complement strand
CCGCTGGTTCTTCAGGGGTCGCCGCGGCCACCTCCGAGCGGCGCCGCCCACCCGGTGGCCCAGGCGAAGCAGGAGGGCGCGATCGCGTTTTCCTCGAAGGGTGTCGTCGCAGGTGGCCGGCCAGCTTGCAGAGGATCCTTCGTCAGCGCGCTGCTTGCGTGGACGCGCGCCACGCTGCGAGTAGGCAGGGCGCGTGCCCCGCACAATGTTTGTCCGAGACGCAGCCGTCCTACGTGTAAATAGTGCAATCGCGCAGGGACGAATCGCACAGGCCGCGCTCTGGGGTATCGTTGCGCCGTGAGCTCACTGAATGTTCGCCACTTGCGGGCTGACGAAGCCGATCTACACCGGCAGCTTCGGCTCGAAGCGTTGAGGGAATCGCCACGCGCCTTCGGCGACACACTGGAGCCGCTCGAGCGCAAGGGCGCTGACTATTGGAATGCGCTGACGCAGCGCGTGTGCTCGGTGGACGCGATGGTAGTCGCGCTCGACGGCGAACGTCCGATCGGAATGATCTACGGATTGCGGGATCAGCAGATTCGCCAGGGTGCCAGGCTTGGTGGTGTCTGGGTCGATACGCAGTACCGGCGGCGCGGCGCAGGACGCTTGTTGGTGCACAGCGTCATCGCCTGGGCGCAAACGCACGGTTTTGCCATGGCCCGCCTTTGGGTTGGACATGAGGAGGAGGCTGCGATCGCCTTGTATGAGCGCTGCGGCTTTGTCTTCACCGGGCTGGAGCGGCCGCTGGAAGAGCGTCCCTCGATTGTGATCCGCGAGATGCGGCGCGCGTTGGCATAAGGGCCGACGTCGGACGGGTGTTTCGGCCGAGACTCACGGCACTCACCTTGGGGATTTTCTGGTGCGCGAGAGCGGTGCGGTTTCGTCGCTTTTCCTTCGGGCCTCGACTTGGCGCAGCGTGGCGGCCGCCGCCGCCTGGCTCTCTCGCAGCTGTGCGATCTCCCGCTCCGACTGCGTCTGCTGGCGTTGCAGTTGCGAAGCGAGATTGGTTGCTCGCTGCTCCGCGCCGGCCGCGCGCTCTCGAAGGGTCGCAAGTTCGATCTGGACCTCTTGGTGCTGGCGCGCCCAGGCGGCGGCCGCGTCGCGGTGTGATGCCTTCTCGTCCTGAAGAGCCTGCTTGGCGGTTTCCTGAGCGCTGCGAGCCGCCTCCATGTCCGCCACACGGGCCTTTTGCTCCTTGGCGAGGTCGGCGTTGGACTGGCGCATGGCCACTCGCTCGCGATCGACCTCGGAGAGGAGGCGGCGCTCGTGGGCRAGATGGCGCTCCTCGGCTTCWTCCGCCGCGYGCTKCCTGGCGCCGAGTTCCATGGCCGACTTCTCGCGCAGGRCCTCCTTGCTGGCSACWGCCTCGTCCAGMGCYTTGCGCAGGCGYCGCACYTCGGCYTCCGARTCRCCSAGCAGSCGWGCRGATTCCTGYTGCTGCGYRTGCATCTGGGCCTCCATGGCCGYGACCGCCTGGCGYGASGAGGCGAGGGCYTCGTCGAGCGCGACGCGGGCCTGYTCGAAGGMSRTCTYGCGCTGCTGSAGWTCGRCTTCCYTCYGGGCCARGGCRCTGCGCTCCAGCTCGAGCTCGCGMCGGGTKGCTKCGGTCTTCTGGACCTGCACCTGGTCRGCCTCGCGCCGCGCGACCTCCCAGAATTGCTGGGCCGCCTGGACGATCGCCAGGGGAAGCTGCTGTGCCTCGCCGTCGGCCAGGCTTCCGCTGCGACCCTCCAGGCGTTTGCCGAGCGTGGCGAACCAGCGCTCCAGCATCGGGCTCACGGTGTTGGGCGACCCGCTGCCGATCTTCTGCCGAACGCGTTCGATCGTCGGGCGCAGGCCTTCCTGCAGCAGCGCATCGGCTGCTTCCCAGACCTGCGCTTCCTGAATCCCGCGGCCGCCGCGAATCGGGTGGATGTTGTCGCTCGAACTTTTCAGATCCATGCCCTGCTCCGTGGTCCTGTTTTTACTTGCGATAACAAAAAGGTATTGCAAGGTATTCGCTGGCGACTCGGCCCCGACCGCGGGGGCACCGCCAAGATCTCGAACTGGTGATGACCGTGCTCCGACAGTCGCGCTTGATGCTCGGCGAACCTCATGCCGGCCTGTCGGCCGCACAGACGAACCCCATGATCGATGCGATCAGGGCCAAGATGGCCGCGCAGTTCTCCGACGCCGTAGGCCAAGACCTTGAGGCTGGCCGTCTCGACTTTCGGTTGGCATCCGCGCCGGGTGCAGAAGCCTTCGAAACCGAGGACCATCTGGATGTGGTTCGCTTGCTTGGCGACCGGCAGGACATTGCAGCCATTCGCAGTACCGGCGATTGAAATTGGACGGACCTCATTGCGTTGATGATCAACGGTCGCAAGGGAAGGTCAGCACTCCGAATGCAACTCAAGCAGGCGGCCCAGCCGATCGCAATCTTCTCCAATTCAGGGCTCAGGTGATCAAGGCGCTTCTCGCGCAGGCGCCGACAACCTTGAAAGCGTCGAAGCGCAGAAGATCACGAAGGCGAGCGGGCATTGGCTGCGGCATCGCGTGGGTCGCACGCGATGCAGAGCACGGAGGGGGCAGGCACCCATCCCGTTCCCGGTGGCGCAGAACAACCTTCGCGATCCAGCAATAGGGCACCATAACGCGCGCTTATCGGGCCCAAAATTGCGCGAGAACAAGGCGACCGGAAGGTCTCAAAGAGGACTGAATGCAGGCGTTCGACGTGCTCGCGCAAAAGGGCGCAATAGGCCCAAGACCAGACGTAGCGGCCGGTCTGCTACTTGCAATCGACGTCTTCGCGGTCTTCACTTGGCGCAATTTCGGCCGACCAGCCCGTCAACGATGCTGCGACACCACAGCGCGCAGATGAGTTGGTTCTCGCCGGAAAGCGACGAGAAATCACGGTCGTGCGAAGCGTAAGCTTCCCGTATTTCAAGCGCGACATCATGGGTCGAGAGTGCTCTACTGGGCGAGTTCTTTCACGATCCCGATCAGCCGGTCCAGCACGGGTTCGGTCGGTCCCTTCATCCATCCAAGCACGAAGGTAGTCGTATAGTTGACGTCATTCAGTGGGACCACGACCAAGCTGCCAGGGTAGGTGAAGTTCTTTCCGCTGACTGCGAGCCCGATCCCCATGCCAACAGAGACCAAGTTAAGTTGAGAGGAGATCGAACTGACCTCCTGAACGATCTGTGGCTCGAATCCGGCCTTTTGGCAGAGGGCAAATAAAGGGCCGTAGCCCGGGCTGACGCTGGATCCGGGGACGACGACGAAGCGTTCATTGGCCAGCTGAGCCAAGTTGACTGACCGCTTCCGCGCGAGCGCGTGGTCGCTTGGCACGACCACGGCGAGCCCACCGGACTGAATTTTAAATCGCTCGAGAACGGTTTCGTCCTGGGGCAGATCCTTGATATTCCGTTTCTTTCGACCCACGCCGGACCTCGGGCCGAAGTGCATGAAC
>NZ_JBFUIU010000891.1:0-3451 GCF_056401695.1 Variovorax sp. P4_D9 | reverse complement strand
ATCTACAAGCTTCGTGCAGCCACGGCCGAATGCGTGAACGCGCAGGCGCGCAACCGTGGACTCCAGCGTATGCCGGTGCGCGGCATGGCCAAGGTCAGGTGCGTGGTGCGGCTGTTTGTGCTGGCACATAACCTGCTGAGAATGGCCGCCCTTGCGCCCCAACTGATCGGTTGGGGCACAGGTGCGTCCGCAGCGCTCGCAAAGATCGCATAAAGGGCCCCAAAGGCGGTATGAGGGGCGTGCCCTGAAGCGGCGCTCAGCGCCCTCGGCGAGTGCCTACGCCCTCGACTTGGCACCTCGGTGATGCTTTCGACCCAATTTGCTTCGCGAGCTTCCTGCGCGTTGCTCCGCACTGCCTTCAGCGGAAAATCGAAAGACTCTCAGCTTCTCAGCAGCCCGGCGCAAGCGGCCACCGCGGGCGGCGTCCACGTTGCGCCCGTGGCGACCGCCATTGCGAGGTTCGTGGCGCCGGCTGCCAGACCCTTGGTCATCGCGATGAATGGCGCGTCGGCCACCGACACCTTACGGGTGAGGTTGTTGTCGACCGCCCAGGCCAGGCAGGCGCCCAGCACCGCCAGCGACGGCCACAGCGCGAATCCTGTTCATTCCAGCACCAAGGTCCCTCCAACGCGGGTCGGCTTTCACGGAGCAGCGCGGGCGACTCGCTCGACCGACTCATTGCCGGCTCCAGACTCACCTTCCGCACATGTTGCGACGCAATAACTCGCAATTACCGGAGCGTTTGGCGGCCGGTCAAGGCGTGGGTGGTTGCACGGCGTCGATGAGGCGTTCGGTGTTCTCTTCCCAGTCGCGCAGCATCTTCTTGACCTGACGATAGTTGTCGATCGCCTGGCGCAGGATCTGCGCCTGCTGCTCGCTGACGTAGCGAGCGGTCGGCTTGCCCGCGCGCGTGCGCACCCATTGGTAGTACGGGCCGTGGCGCGCAGCCGGATCGGTGGCGCAGCCGCAGTTGGGCTTGCCGCACTTCATCATGCGCTGACTCAGCGTGCCCGAACACAGCAGCTCGAATTCGCCCAGCGAGGCGCGGATGACCTGAATGCGTTCGCGCGCGCGTTGCACGCTGCGCTTGGAGGGGATGGTCATGCGCTGCCTGATCTTGATTTGTTGCTATCTTACATATATTATGATGTAAGACGGATGGCACTTCAACCTCCACTCTCACCGTCCGCGCTGGGCGTGCTCGCCGAGCGGATGGGTCCCGGTAGATCGGTTCGCGCTCGACGATAACCGAGCGCAGCAGCACGCCCAGCGCCTGCGCATGGGAGACACGCCATTCTTGACCGGCAACGCGGCATCGAGTTGCTTGAACACCGGTGCGAGTCGATTCAGGTGATGCCCTACCAGCGCCAGACCGGCTACCGGGGTGAGGTCATAGTCGAGTTGCTTGACGACGAAAGGGCGCATTGCGAAGAACCAGATCACGCGATTGAAACAGCACCATCAACGCCCCGCACCTGTCTCGCGTTTACCAAACTCCCTCAAAATCGACCGCACCCTCAGGGTGAGCCGCTTTCACTCTTGGGCTCACACGGATTCAGGTCGTTGAAAAGACTTGACAAAAGAGTCCCCATAGAAGCGGTCACTCATCTTGGGCCTGGTCGCGCTGATCTTCACAGGGCACCAGCGTTGGCGCGAGCCAGCGAACTTCCGGGGTTCGGAGCCGGTTTCGGTGCATGGCGCGTCCAAGCTGACCCAGCGGAGTCAAGCGCTGCCAGAATCATGCAGGATGTATCCGAGACCGCAACATGGGCGCCGCACTTTACGAGCCGATCAATGTGTACAAGCCTGTGGCGGCAAACATCGGAGTTGTCGACGGGCCCTTTGAATACCTGACCGTGGCTGGCGTCAGGCTGCCTCTACCTTTCACCACCCGCATGACTGTGGTGCGCCTCTCGAACGGCGAACTTTTCCTTCACTCGCCGACGAAGTTCGATCGCAAGCTTGCAGACGAGCTTGAGCACTTCGGTACTGTCCGGCATCTGATCTCCCCCAACCAGTTTCACTATGCCCACATTGGAGAGTGGTTGAAGGCCTTTCCGGATGCCGTCGCATGGGCTTCGCCGGGCGTGCGCAGAAGGAGCAGAGCGCGACACGTGGAGATCCGTTTCGGGAGAGACCTCGATCTGGACCTGCCAGACGAATGGCGGAACGAACTGGACCAGACGCTGTTTCCGGGTGGCTACTTCAAGGAATTCATCTTCTTCCACCGGGAATCAGAATCCCTCATCGTGACGGACGCCATCATCAACATCGAGTTGGACAAGATGGACGAGCCTTGGCGAACGTTCACGAGGATGAGCGGGATGTACTATCCACGCGGGCAGGTGTTCTTCGGGATGCGCCTGCCGCTGTTGTTGCAGCGGAAAAAGGCAGCTGCGGCCATCGCGAAACTTCACGTATGGCGGCCTCGCCGCATCTTGCTCAGTCATGGGCGCTGCTTCGACGTGGATGCAGACGAGGTCATCCGCCGGATTTTCGGAAAGCACCTTGGGAGGTGAGAATCCGAGGGCTGCTCCTGGCCGGGTCCGGCCTCACGGCTCGGGCGATTGTGCCGCTGCATCGGCCGCAAGACGATGTTGGCGTCCGCTCGCCGTTGCCGGCGCGGCGCACCTGGAGCAAGATGACGTCCGCCGCTTCCAAGTAGGCTGGTCATGAATGCACTGGAGCATCGGATTCCCCCTCCGTTTGTCGCGCTGGCTGCAGCCCTGTTAATGTGGTTGGCATCACTGCTCCCTCCGGATGTGCAGGAGGCCCCGTTTGCCTGGCGCGCCATTCTCGCCCTCGCTATCGCCGCGGTTGGGGTTGGCTTCAGCGTGGCTGGAATGCGGGCCTTCCACCAGGCGAAAACCACATTGAACCCGTTCACGCCTGACATGGCCTCCGCCCTCGTCACCGGTGGCGTCTACCGCTTGACGCGCAATCCGATGTACCTCGGGTTGCTGCTGGACTTGCTGGCCTGGGCGGTATTCCTGTGGGACCCTCTCGCGCTGGCCGTGTTGCCGCTTTTCGTCCTCTACATCCACCGGTTCCAAATCGTCAGCGAGGAGCGCGCGCTGTCCTCGCTGTTCGGGTCCGAGTACGCCGCTTACCAGCAGTTAGTGCGGCGCTGGCTGTGAGATGCTGGGGCCGTTRCAGCCGGCGCAGGGACCTCAAGGTTGGAACCTCGCTGCGCTTCGGCGGGATAGCCAGAAGGCCGCAATGAGCAGCAGGACCRAAACCAGATGATTGATGGCGGCCGCGTACAAGCCGCCGCAATAACCGACACGGCATTCTCCGAACGCGTAGGGATTCGAATTGCAGCCAGGAATGACCAAATCAACCCTCGGCCTATGAGCGTGACCCCGAATGGGCCAAGGATGAGGGCGGACGCTGCAATCCTCTACCGTCTTGGTGAAGGCGTTCCAGACCTTGGTTTTGTACGGTTTTGTAC
>NZ_JBFUIU010000890.1:0-3453 GCF_056401695.1 Variovorax sp. P4_D9 | reverse complement strand
GCATGTACCACCAGTACGCGCAGCGCTACAAGGAAATCCTGGCACGCGACGGTGTGACGGTCGAGGAGCGCATGACGGGCGGCGCGGACGAGAACGAGCGCTTGCTGCGGGATCCCCATTCCAGCGTCGATGTGGCCTTCGTGCACGGCGGTGTGGTGCGCCCAGCCGACCGCGAGACGCTGGTCATGCTTGCCGCCCTGTACTACGAACCGCTGTGGATCTTCTATCGCGACAGCGTCGTACACCCGCACATCGATGAGCTTCGCCACCGGCGGCTCGCCGTGGGCTCGCCGGACAGCGGCGTGCGCGCGTTCATGGAGCCCCTGCTGGCGGCGAACAACATCACCAACCTGAACTCCGAACTGGTGCCCTTGGTCAATCTTGAGGCCCTGCGCGCGTTGCAGGCGGGGCAGGTCGATGCGGCATTCCTGGTCGGGCCCGCGCAGTTCCCGGCGATCTGGCAGGCGTTGCACGACCCCGACCTGAAGCTGATGAGCCTGGCACGCGCCGATGCCTATCCGCGCAAGTTTTCATACATCACCAAGTTGACCCTGCCAGCGGGAACGATCGATCTCGCGCTGCACATTCCGCAGCAGGAGGTGAATCTGATCGGCACCAAGGCGATGCTGGTTTCGCGCGACGGCTTGTCGCCGGCGATCGTCAACCTGCTGCTCGAGGCCGGTCGGGAATTGCATGGACAGCAGGGATTCTTTGAAGCGGACGGCGAGTTTCCGAACACAGCGCCGGTGGACCTGCCCGTGTCGGCCGATGCGAATCGCCACCACCGCTTCGGGCCCAGCATSCTTCACCGTTACCTGCCGTTCACCCTCGCGGCCTACCTCGAACGCCTRATCGTGCTGCTGGTGCCCGTGCTGTTCGTGATCGTTCCCTTGACCAATTTTCTGCCGCGRCTGWTCCGCTGGCGCGCGCGGTCGCGCATCTACCGCTGGTACGGGGAGTTGGCACTACTCGAACGCGATGTCGAAACACGCACGGGAGCCTTGCCCGTCGAGCAATGGCTGGGCGACCTGGGCCGGATCGAGCAGGCCGCCGCCCGGATCCGTGCACCCTTGAGCTATGCCAGCGAAGCCTACACGCTGCGCGAGCACATCGGCCTCGTTCGCCGGGCCGTGATGGCCAAGGCACAAGGCGTTGGCGCGAACGCGGATGGCGATCCAGCAACTGCCGGGACCGAATCCGAGCGAATTGTTCTCCAAGCCCGCGCCGAGCCCGCCCAGGAAGCCCCGTCGAGTTGAAGATGTTGCCGACGCCGGCCTGGTACCACTGGCTGCCGCATTGCTGGTAGTTGAGTACCTGTTAGCGAAGCGTCGCGCTCGCTCATGAGAAACCAAAGTCTCGATGAGGTCATGCAGGCACTTGAGTCGGGGTGATGGAGAAGCCGAGGGCCTCGCCGCGTGTGAGCATGAAGTAGACCATTCGGGCAATCTTGTGGGCGGTGGCGGTATTGGCGCTGGACTTGTCCATGCGTGCACACATGCGGCGATAGAAGGCGCCGAGGGCGGAGCCGTTGCGCGACAAACTCGCTCTCAAGAAAAGCGCGAACGTTTGCCGCAAACCGCATCCTCTCACGCCGGTGCCGCAGTCTTTCGGCCCTCGAACTCGTCGATGACATCTGCAACCGAGATCCGGCGCCCGAAGTAACCCAGGCTTTCTTCAAGTTCCTCGGCGCGCAGGATGTCACGCACCGCGGCGTGCGCGTCGACCATCCGCATCCGGATGTCCGCCGCGGCGAACTCCTCGTGCGGCTTGGTCAGCAATTTCGCGCCGGCCAGGTCGACCTGGGGCCAGGTCGAGAGGGCGCAGACCACCAGCTTCAGCGGGCTCGGGGCAGCGCGCAGCATCCGCCGCACGGCACCGGCGTGTTGTCGGGATTGCGTTCGCTGTCGGAGAACCTCCGCGTGGCCGGTATCCGGCCCAGGATGGCCGCATGCGGGTGCGCCACGCGGCGGATCAGCAGCGCCAGCGACGCCAGCACTGCGACGATCACGCCATTGAGGATGCCCAGAAAAAGCACGGCGACGAAGGCAAGGACGGCGGCGACGGCGTCCTCGGCGGCCAGATCCCCGAGACCCATCTCGCGGTGCTGGGCGAGCCTTCCGGGAGGACTTGATACTCGCCAGTGACGAATTTCACCCTGGCGGGAGTTCATCATGACTTAGGAAGCGCAACCTGTGGGCGCGTTTGCGGCAGATGCAGAGGTGCTCCGTGGGGTCGACTCGCTGCGCAGTTGGCCCAGACATCCGATCTTCGTGTGAAAGGCAAGCGCCTTGGTGAGGCATGCCCTCGTGAAGCCCACGGCGTCTGTGCAACCACCCGCGAATCGACGTGACACGCTGAAGCTGCTGGAGGAGTCGAACAAGGGACGCATCGCGGAACTTATCCCGATCCGCTTCGGGCGCATGGTGCGTTCGCCGTTCACCTTCTACCGCGGTGCGGCGCTCAACATGGCGGCCGACCTGACAGCGGCGCGGACGACCGGGTTTCGAGCGCAGGCCTGTGGCGATTGCCACCTGATGAACTTCGGCGCATTCGCCACGCCGGAGCGACGCGTGATCTTCGAAGCAATAGCCTGTGCGGTAAGTTGATCACGCAGCTGACGTTCGGCTTGCTGGCCGGCCTGCTGCACGTCCCGCAGCACCTGGCGCTCGGTTTCCGTTGCGAGCGCCGCGGCTTCCTCGCCCCGCAGGCGGCGCTGCTGCTCGCGGGCCAGGTCCTGCTCGAGATCCTTGGTCGGCTGATGCGCCCGATCGAAGCGAGAATTCGTTTTTCCTGAGCGCATGGCGCGCCACGGCATCGCGCAGGTCCTGTTCACGATTGGTCAGCACGGTTGCGCTTTCCTGCCGCAGCCGCTCAGCACCAGCGAGGGCTTCCTCCAGCAGGGCATTGAGCCTTGCCACTTCCCGGGGCGCGGCCTCGCGCTGCCTCAAACTCTCCGCTGCCAGCGCGGTCACCTGCTGCTCTCGCGCTTCGCGGGCCTGCTGCGAAGAGGCGAGCGCATGGTCGAGGCTTGCCCGTGTCTGCGCAAACGCCTCAGCCCGCTCAGTCCAATCCCCAGACTTTGAGGGTGGCCGTCGGTGCATTGCCAAGGATCTTGTACTGAACTGTCACCGACGTGAGACGCCCCTTGCGTCCCGGGGCATCCGCCGGCGCGGTCTGTCCCCCCGCCTTCAGGACCCCGACATTCGTCAGCGTGTCATCTTTGCGGTTGTCCCAGTTGAGGACGAGCTGCGTGATCTGCACGTCAGCGCCCTCGGCAGAGAGCTTCACCTGCTTGACGTCCTTTTCCCATCGACCCCCTGCGCTCTTGATCGCTGCGCTTGGATCGGTGGACTTGATCGTCTGCTCGCCGAGCACGAACCACTCGTCAGCCGCTGTTGCCGTGCCCACGAAGCCCATGAGGGCGACGGACGCGACAACGAAAGAGGCCATCAA
>NZ_JBFUIU010000889.1:0-3465 GCF_056401695.1 Variovorax sp. P4_D9 | reverse complement strand
CGTAGTCGCCGATCGAGGTGATGCCGTCGGCGGTGTTCGAGGTGCCGAAGGCCACGGTCTTGGCGGCCTGGGCGATCGGGTCGGCGGCCTGGGCCGAATTCGACAGCGTGGGGCCGAACACCATCAGCACTTGGTCCTGGAAGATCAGCTTCTTGAAGACGTTGATCGCTTCTTCCTTCTTGCCCTGCTCGTCGGCGACGACCAGCTCGATCTTGTTGCCGTTGATGCCGCCGGCGGCGTTGATCTCGGCCGCCGCGAGCTCGAAGCCGTTGCGGATCGCCACGCCATACTGCGCTGCACCGCCCGACAGGGCTTCGGCCACGCCGATCTTCAGATCGGCGGCCTGAGCGGCGAAGGCAGCGAAAGTCGCCAGGGCGAGCAGCGAAGTCTTGAACGGGAGATGTCTCATTTGGAAGGATCTTTCGGGGAAAGGTGGGACGGGGTCGGCTATTTTATATAGCTGCGCGTTCAGTGATTCCTACAATCGCGCGTCCCCGTCTTGGGGGCTTTCCTGGAGTTCCGATCGATGCAACGTCGTTTTCTGATCCAGCGTGCCGGAATCGCCGGCGTGCTGGCTGCGGCTGCGGCCCCGGCCGTGCACGCGCAGGCGCTGACACGCTGGCGGCTGGCATCGAGTTTCGCGAAACCCCAGGACCTGCTGTTCGGCGCCGCCGAATCCTTCGCCAGGAAGCTCGGCGAGATGACCGGCGGGCGCTTCCAGGTTGAGGTTCATGCCGCCGGCGAACTGATGTCGCCGCGCGATGTGCTCGACGGCGTCCAGCGAGGCGCCATCGAGGCCTGCCACACCTCGGGCGCCTTCTTCTTCGACAAGAACGAGGCCTTCGCGTTCGGAGGCGCGATTCCCTTCGGCATGAACGCGCGGCAGCTGAACGCCTGGATGACCGAGGGCAATGGGCTCAGGCTCATGCGCGAATTCCACGCCGGCTTCGGCGCCGTCGGTTTTCCATGCGGCAGCGCGGGCGCACAGCGGCTCGGCTGGTTCGCCCGCGAGATCCGCGGCGTGCAGGACTTCAAGGGCTTGAAGGTCCGCTTCGACGGTCTGGCGGGGCGCGCGATCGCGCGCCTGGGCGGCGTGGTGCAGGGGCCGGCGTCGGGCGTCGACATCCGCGAGGCGCTCGCCAAGGGCGGCATCGGCGCGGCCGAAGGCACGAGCCCCTACGACGACCAGAAGCTCGGCTTGCCCAAGGTGGCGCGCCACTGCCACTTCCCCGGCTGGTGGTCCGGTGCGATGCAGCTCGACCTAATGGTCAACCAGAAGGCCTTCGATGCGCTCACGGCCGACTACAAGGCGATCCTGCAGGCAGCCTGCGCCGCGGTGCAGGCCGAGTTGATGGCCCGCTACGACGCTCGCAATCCGGCGGCACTGCGGCAGCTATCCGGCGA
Organism: Variovorax sp. P4_D9; assembly: GCF_056401695.1. Lineage (NCBI taxonomy): Bacteria > Pseudomonadati > Pseudomonadota > Betaproteobacteria > Burkholderiales > Comamonadaceae > Variovorax > Variovorax sp. P4_D9. Next base: position 2,061 of record NZ_JBFUIU010000889.1, on the reverse strand, counting down.
CGGGGCGCAGATGAAGCCCTTCCCTCGCGAGGTGCTCGATGACGCCTTCAAGGAGTCGATGGCGCTGTGCCGCGAGCTCGATCGCAGCAATCCGGCGTGGAAGAAGATCCATGGCGACTACCGCGCCTTTCAGCGCAACCAGCTCTTCGCCGACCGCTTCACCGAGGCGCCGTTCGACGCCTACCTCCAGAGCGCGAGACCATGAGCCCGACCGGCCGGTCGAATGCGATCGACTCCCCTGACATGCGTCGGGCCGGCCGCGAGCTGCTCTCGCTGGCGCTGATTGACGCCCGCAACCACACGCTGCACCTGCTGTCGCTCTACGAGCAGGCGCTGGGAAATTCGACGCTCGCGGTGCCCCGTGTCGAGGGCATCGAACCGCCGGTCTGGCTGGCCGGGCACATCGGCTGGTTCGCCGAATGGTGGRTCGCGCGCAACACGCAGCGCGCCTTCGGCGTCGACTGCCCTGTGCGGCCCACACGGCTGGCCGCAATTGAGCCGCAGGCCGACGACTGGTGGAGTCCGGCCCAGCGCGCAGCGGTCGATCGGGCCTCGCCCGAGCTGCCGGACCTGGCGCAGACCAAGGCCTACCTGCTCGACACGCTCGAGAGCACGCTCGAGTTGCTCGAGCATGCGGCCGAGACCGACGCGGGCCTGTACTTCTATCGGCTGGCGCTGTTCCATGAGGATCTGCGCGGCGAGCAGCTGCTGGTGATGGCACAGGCCCTCGGCCTGGCCTTGACGGTCGAGCTGCCCCCGGCCGCGGTGACGCGGCCGCCGCTCTCGCTGCCTGCCGCAACCTGGGAGCTCGGCCTTCCCGACGCCGGCTTCGCCTTTGCGCAGGAGCGTGGAGTCGAGCGCACCGAGGTGCCCGAGTTCGAGATCGATGCCCAGCCCGTGACCTGGGACCAGTACGTTGAGTTCGTCGACGACGGCGGCTACGACCGGCCAGAACTGTGGCGCCCCGGAGGCCTGGCCTGGCTGGCGCGGCAGGTCGAAGGCCGGCGCGGGCCGCGCTATGTGGAACAGATCGGCGCGGCGCGGCACGGCACCGGCGGCTCGGTGCTGCTGCAGCAGYTCGGGCGCACCGTGCGTGCGGCCGGCAACCGCAGCGCGGTCCACCTCGCCTGGTGGGAGGCCGATGCCTGGGCGCGCTGGGCCGGCCGCCGCATCGCGACCGAGGTCGAGTGGGAGATCGCCGCCCACACCGCCGCCCGCCGGGGCTTTCGCTGGGCCGACGTGCACGAGTGGACTGCCGGCACCTTGCGGCCCTGGCCGGGATTTCGTCCCGATCCGTGGAGCCAGGGCACCGAGTTCGACCCCGCACCCGCTTTCGGCCAGGCCCGCGTGCTGCGCGGCGCATCCTTCGCCACCCGGGCCCGGCTGCGCTCGCCGAAGCGCCGCGGCTTCGCGCCGCCCGATCGCGACGACGGCTTCTTCGGCTTCAGGACCTGCGCGCTCTGACCGGGCGCCCCGTCCGGCTCAGCCTCCGGGCCGCTTCTTCGGCTTGAAGTTCCACCACGGCAGCAGCGAGCGCAGCGACTCCACCTCGCCGCTGCTGGCGCTCTCGTAACCTGGCAGCGTGCCGAGCTGGTGCTGCCAGGCAGCGCCGCGCAGCAGCACCAGTAGGGCCACGATAGCCGGCTGTTCGAGCGCCGACTTGAGGCAGGCGAGGTGGTAGCGCTCCTGCACCAGCGGCACGAAGCCCAGGCCGGCACCGAGCGCCGCCGATTCGATCCCGAGCGCGGCATCGGCCTCGCCAGACGCCACCGCGTGCGCCGCCGCCGCGTGCGAGGGTTCGTGCCGTGCATAGCCGTCGATGGCRTCKGCCGCCAGCCCGTCGCGCTCCAGCAGTTCGTCGAGCAGCACCCGGGTGCCGGTACCGATCGACCGGTTGACGTAGCGCGCGCGGCGGGCCGCGACGTCGGCCAGGTTCTTCAGGCCGAGCGGGTTGCCGGGCGCGACGATTAGGCCCTGTGTGCGGCGCGCGAAGCCGATGATCTTGTGCAGGCCGGGCTTCAGCAGCGGCTTGTAGGTGCGTTGTGCGAGCGAGCCGGACGG
>NZ_JBFUIU010000888.1:0-3467 GCF_056401695.1 Variovorax sp. P4_D9 | reverse complement strand
GGGTGGGGCGGGCGGTGGCGCGGGCGGCTCCGGCGGCGCGGGGGGCGCCGGCGGTGCTGGCGGCGGCGGTGCTTCGATGCTGCCGGTCGGCGCGTTCGGCGCTGGTGTCGGCTTGGGTTCGCGGATGGCCTGGGGACGCGGCGACGGTGGCGTCTTGATCACCTGGCGCTTGGCCTCGGGCGGTGGCGGCGGAGGCGGCGGCAGTTCCTTCGGCTTCGGCGGCTCGATGAACTCGCTCAGGATCTCGACCGGGATCACCACTTCGGCGGTGCGGCGCAACAGGCCGCTTTGCAGGGCCCAGAGCGCCGCGACGTGGAACAGCACCACGCCGCCCGCGATCAGGGCGTTGCGCGACAGGCCGAAGGCCGAGGGTGGCGGGGAAAAGCGGTCAGACACGATCATTCGAATGCGGGCGCCCACGAAGGTGCCCCGGCGCAGCAAAACCGCTACGCTAAAGGCTTATTTGCGAAGAATCCACCAGACCGCGCTGGTGACCAGGATCAGGCTGCCGCCGAGTGCCGAGACGAGTTCCATGCGTTGCTTTCCTTGATGGAATTGGCAAGCTGGATCGCCTGGGGGCCGGACTCGCGGTGAAGCGCGGCGACCGGGTGCGATGCGCTGCATTGCGCGACCACGTCGCGTGCGCAACTTTCGCACTGGCCGCACTGGGTGGCCACGCCGAGTTCGAACTGCACCTCGTCGAAAGTCATCCCGGCGCGGGCATGGCGCGCGATTTCACGGTCGGAGATTCGGCGGCAGACGCAGACGATCATGGCGGTGAAGGCGGGCTTGTAGCTGGCTCGTTTGAAGAAGGTTCGATTATAAATACGAATTCTTCGCATTTGCAATAACTATCGCGGCTTCAGGGTCGGGCCTTGGGCGAATCTGCCTAGACTTCGGACCACATGCGCAGCAGGTTGTGGTACTGCCCGGTGAGCGCGACCGTTTCCTCGCATTCGCCGAGCCGGCCGCGCAGCTTCTGGATCGCCTGGTCGAGATCGAACAGCATCGCGCGCTGGCGCTCGTCGCGGACCATGCTCTGCAGCCAGAAGAAGGAGCACACGCGGGCGCCCTGGGTCACCGGATGGACCCGGTGCAGGCTGCTGGAGGGGTAGAGGATCAGGTCGCCCGCGGGCAGCTTGACCTCGTGGGTGCCATAGGTGTCGACCACCTCCAGTTCGCCGCCTTCATAGTCCTCGGGATCGCAGAGGAACAGGGTGCAGGACAGGTCGGTGCGCAGTTGCTCGCCGGTGCCCGGCACCGAGCGCACCGAGCCGTCGACATGCAGCCCGTAGTGCTCGCCGCCCTCGTAGCGATTGAACAGCGGCGGCACGAAGCGCAGGGGCAGCGCGGCCGAGAAGAAGAGATGGCTCCGGGCCAGCGCGCCGAGGATCGCCTTGCCCAGTTCGCGGCCTACCGGCGATTGCTCCGGCAACTGCCGGTTGCGCTTGACCTGGGCGCCCTGGTCGCCGACTGTCTCGCGGCCATCGACCCAGTCGGCGGCGTCCAGGACGGCTCGAATCTCGCGCACCTGCTCTGGGTTGAGCACGTCGGGCACATGCAGCATCATGTTGCGGTCTCCTCAAAAGAAAAACCCCGGGTCAGGCCGGGGCTCGAGTGTCGCATCGCGAGGATGCGACGGTGTTGACCCCGGTCAGAATGCGAAGTTGGCCGTGATGCGGGCCGAGCGCGGAATGCCCGGCACGTAGCGATAGCCGCTCTTGTTGATCGCCGCCACGTACTCCTTGTCGAATAGGTTGTAGAGGTTCAGCTGCAGCTCGACATTCTTGTTGACGCGGTAGGAGGCCATGGCGTCGAACACCCAGTAGGCATCGGTGTAGGCCGGCGTGCCGACCGCGCCGTCGAAGCCGCGGGTCAGCTTGCCGTTGTAGCGCGCACCGCCGCCAATCGTGAGGCCGAACGGGAACTGGTAGCTGGTCCAGGCGGTGAAGGCCTGTTCCGGCGTGTAGGGGAGCACGTCGATCCGGTCCGCGGCATTGGAGGAGCCGTTGACCTTGGTGTCCATCGTCGTGAAGCCGGCGCTGATGCCCCATTGGTCGGTGATCGCGCCGGCCACGCCGAGTTCGACGCCTTGCACCCGCTTCTTGCCGTCCTGGGTGTAGAGCGCGGCGTTGGTCGGGTCCTGCACGATCTCGTTTCGGATTTCGGTCCGGTAGAGCGCCGCGGTCAGCGAGAGGCGCTTGTTGAGCACATCCCACTTGGTGCCGATTTCGTAGGCGTCGGCCTTCTGCGRTTCGAAGTCGACGCGCGAGGCGCTGTTGCCGGTGCCCGAGGCGGCCAGCGAGAAGTTGGCACCGCCCGGGGGCTGCGCCGAGTTGCCGTAGGCGACATAGAAGCTGGCGTTCTCGACCGGTTTGTAGACCACGCCGAACTTGCCGGTCCAGAGGTCGCCCGAGGTCGTCAAGCTGGTCGGCGTGATCGCGAATGCGGGCCCGGTGCCCATCGTGGTCGCCCAGTAGTCGGTGTTGTAGTGGTCGTAGCGCAGGCCGCCGGTGAGCTGCCATTGCTCGTTGATCTTCATCGTGTCGAAGGCGTACAGGCTGATGGTGTCGGTCTGGCCGAAGTTGCCGGTGCCGTTCGGGATCCGGTTGTAGCCGGTCACGTAGGGATTCGGGTTGTACAGGTTGGCGACCGGCCATGAGCCTGCCGGTGCGAAGGTCGTGTTGACCGACGCGAAGCCCGGGCCGAAGTAGTTCGTGTTGTCCTGGCTTTCGCGCATCAGTTCGAGGCCGATGTTCGAGGTGTGGCTGAAGCTGCCGGTCTTGAACTTCGACGACAGGCTGGTCTGGTTCACGAAGATCGAATTCTCGACGTCCTTGTTGGTCGGCAGGTTGCGCGTCACAGTCCAGGTCGACGGATTGCTCGGCACCACCGTGTTGATGAAGCCCGCGGTGACCGCGGGCTGCGTGCCGCGGTAGGTGTTGGTGTTGCCGACGCGGGTGGCAGTCAGGCCGCCGAGCATGAAGGACGTGAGCATGTAGTCCTGCGAGCTCTGGCCCCAGCGCGTGACGTTGCGCACCGTCATGTCGGGCGAGATGTCGTGCTCGACGCGGGCCGTGAACATGTTGGCCGTGACGTCGTTGAAGTCGGAACTGGTGCCGTAGAAGTTGCTTGAATCGACCTTCGACGCATAGTTCAGGAAGGTGCGGCGCAGGATTGGCGAATTGATCAGCATCGCGTCGGGCGTGGTGTAGCCCGGCAGGCCGATGGTCGGCACGCCGCCGTCGGGGATGTTGTTCTGCTTGACATACAGGTAGTCGAGGAACACGCGGGTCGGCGTGTTGAGGCCGAAGGCCAGCGAGGGCGCGATGGCCGAGCGCTTGTTGTTGACGAAGTCGCGCCCGTCCACGCCGGCATCTTCGGCCACCGCGTTCAGCCGGAAGGCCGTGCCCGAGCCGTCGGCGCCGTTCACCACCTTGTTCCAGTCGATGGTGCCGCGCTTGTAG
>NZ_JBFUIU010000887.1:0-3469 GCF_056401695.1 Variovorax sp. P4_D9 | reverse complement strand
TTCCTGTGCTTCGAAGGCTGCGAGAAGCTGGCCCACAAGTTCCTGCACAAGCAGGAACACGCGGCCGACACGGCGCGCCACGAGCGGGCCGTGGCCAGCGAGGATGTCGACCTGGTGGCGGTCGAGAAGCAGAAGGTCAAGGGTGCAGTGCGCACCGACTTCATCCTCTCGGCCGAGATCATCGCGATCACGCTGGGCACCGTGCAGGGCCAGCCCTTCCTGACGCAGCTCACCGTGCTGGTGGGCATCGCGCTGGTCATGACCGTGGGTGTCTACGGCCTGGTCGCCGGCATCGTCAAGCTCGACGATGCCGGCCTCTACCTGAGCCGGCGCGATGGTGCCGGCGCCCGCGCCGTCGGCCGCGGCATCCTGGCGGCGGCTCCGTGGCTCATGAAGGGCCTGTCGATCGCCGGCACCGCGGCAATGTTCCTGGTCGGCGGCGGCATCCTGGTGCACGGCGTGCCGGCGCTGGGCCATGCGGTCGAGGCCTGGGCCGCCGGCGCTGGTGGCCTGCTGGGCGGGCTGGGCGCGATGGGCGCCAATGCCGCGATCGGCGTGGTCGCCGGCAGCATCGTGCTGGCCGGCGTCGAAGTCGTGAAGCGGGCGCGCAAGCCCCGCTGAGTCAGCGCTCCTTGCCGCGGGCCCGCTGCACCAGGGCCACGGCCACCAGCGCGATGCCCAGCACCAGCGCGAACCATCCCACCACGTAGGCCCCCTCGATCGTCTCGCGCCAGCCCGGCGAGCTCAGGAAGTTCGGCGCGATCAGCACGGCAGCGCCGATGAGGATGCACAGGAAACCGCGTTCGATCATGCGCGGGCTGCGGGAGGGTCGTCTGGAAGCCATCACCYGAGTTTAGGCCTCGCGCGCACCGTCACATCCGGCGACCGCGGCCGGGCGCCTGAACTGCTAGTCCGGCGGCCCGGGTTTCGGTTCAAATACGCTTCCAGCGGTCGCCCGTGCCGGGCGGCCTTCAAAGCCATTGCCAGACCGGAACCCATGGACCTCCTTCGCACCCGCCTTCCTGCCATCCTCTGGCGCATCGCTGCGCCGCTGCTGCTTGCCACCGCCGCCCCCGGCGTCGCGGCGCAGGCAGACGCCAACCGTTTTCCCGCCGCGGCGATGAGCTTCCTGGGCGGCGAGCTTCCGGCAATGGAAGCCGCCATCGCGGCACGCGACCGGGACTATTTCGAGGACGCTATGGGTCGCATGCTGGACTTTTCCGACAGCTGGGGCTTCAAGACGCGCGACAACCCCGCGCTGGCGCGCTTCCCGATGTGCACCGATGCCGTGTCGGATTTCCTGGTCGTCGGCATGTGCCGGATCATGACCACCAGTTCCGCCTGCGAACCCGGCATGGCGGCGAAGTTCAACAGCAACCTGCAGCAATGCCGCGAACTCGCGGCCAAGCTCTGACTTAGCGAGGAGCGGCACCATGGACTACGCCCACTATCGGAGCTTGTCGATCACCCGCCGCGGCGAAGCCGGCGCCGTGCTCGACATCCAGATGCGGGCCGCGAACGGCAAGCTGCCAACGGCGGGGCATGAGGGCCATCGCGAGCTGGCCGAGATCTGGCGCGACGTCGCGGCCGACGACAGCGTGCGCTGCGCCGTGCTTCGCGGCGAGGGCATGGGCTTCTCGGGTGGCGGCGACCTCGCAATGGTCGAGCAGATGGCCATCGACGATGCCATCCGCACCCGGGTCTGGAAGGAGGCCCGCGACCTGGTCTACAACATCGTCAACTGCGACAAGCCGATCGTCAGCGCGATGCACGGGCCGGCGGTCGGCGCCGGGCTGGTGGCCGGTCTGCTGGCCGATATCTCGATCGCCAGCAGGACCGCGAAGATCGTCGATGGCCACACCCGCCTCGGCGTCGCCGCCGGCGACCATGCGGCGATCGTCTGGCCGCTGCTGTGCGGCATGGCGAAGGCCAAGTACCACCTGCTGCTGTGCGAGCCGGTGAGCGGCGAGGAGGCCGAGCGCATCGGCCTGGTCTCGCTGGCGGTCGACGAGGCCGACCTGTTGCCGCGGGCCTATGAGTTGGCCGACCGGCTGGCGGCCGGCAGCCAGAGCGCGATCCGCTTCACCAAGTACGCGCTCAACAACTGGCTGCGGCAGGCTGGGCCGACCTTCGACGCCTCGCTGGCGCTTGAATTCATGGGCTTCGCCGGGCCCGACGTGCGCGAAGGCGTGGCCTCGCTGCGCGAGCGGCGGGCGCCGAAGTTTTCCTGAATCAGGCTGCCTTGAGTCCCTGCAGGGTCTGGAGCGGCACCACCCGGATCTGGCCCACGACCATGCCCTTCCATTCCTCATTGTCGCAGTAGAAGGCGTCGCGCAGGTTCTCGCGCGCTGCTGCGCCGCCGGCGCTTCGGGGTGGCGCCGCAGCCACGTGTCGGCGCGCAGGCGGGTCAGCACTTCCAGGTCGGGCAGGGTGMCGAACTCGAGGCACATCATCGTGGCATGGGCCTGCGGGCATTCGTCGTAGACCGTGGACGCTACCGGCCCCGAGACGTCGGCCGAGGCCGAATTGCCTTCGAAGGGCGCGAACACGTCGGCGCCCCATTAGGCCCGCGCGCGTGCCAGGTCGGACTGCGCATTGCGGCCCGGGTAGATCTTCTCGCCATGGCCGTAGGGACCGAGGCCGGTGTGGATGTCGATCCAGGCGATGTCGGTGGCGTCTGCCGCGTACTTGCGCAGGATCGCGCGCACGGTGCGGTTGCTCCACCACGGCGCCGTGCCGCTGTAGAACACGCCGTCGGGCGAGGTGTGCTGGCCGGCGGTCACCGCGGCGCGATCGGCCCGCAGGCCGTCTCGATGTAGGCGGCCATCGCGGCCTCGCCGGCGGCCAGGTCGCCGGCAGCACGAAGGGCTCGACCTCGGCGTAGGCGGCGTTGACCGGCAGCGGCGCGAAGGGGATGTGGTTGCGGTTGAGGTCGTGTTCTTCTTCGATGACTTTTGTTTTCATGAAGCCCAATCAGCTGCTGGCTTTCGTCGCCGTGGTGGAGCAGATGAGCATCCGGGGCGCGGCGCGAACCCTCGGCATCTCGCAGCCCGCGGTCACCAAGATCGTGCGCGAACTCGAGCGCGAGGTCAGCGCGCCACTGGTCGAGCGCAGCGTCAAGGGCGTGAGCCTCACGGCCTACGGCCAGGCCTTCGCGCCGCGCGCACGGCTGCTACTGGCCGACATGCGCAGGGCCCGCGACGAGATCGCGCAGATCCGCGACGGCGCCACCGGCAAGGTGGCAGTTGCGGTCACCTCGGTGGCGCTCACGATCCTGCCGGCCGCCTTCAAGGAATACCACGCGCGCCTGCCCGCGGTCGATGTGCACTTCAGCGAGGCGGTGCTGCCGTGGATGCTGGCGCGGCTGCGCGACGGCCAACTCGACCTGTCGGTGGCCCACGTGGTCCCGGCACGCTCGATGCCGAGTTCGAAGCCATCGATCTGTTCCCGGTGCAGTTGGCGGTCCGGG
>NZ_JBFUIU010000886.1:0-3470 GCF_056401695.1 Variovorax sp. P4_D9 | reverse complement strand
CCCCAAGGCCGACGTCGAGGCCCTGGTCTCGGCGATCGTGGCTTTCTCGCTGATGACGGCGCAGCTGGGCCATCGACTGCTGCCGGCGGGTCAGGGCGTGCGGGCTGCCGATGGCGTCGTCGTGCTCTCGCGCCCGGCTTGAAGCTGGGCGGGTGTCGAGGGGTCAGTTCGACTCATCGACCTCTTTCGATGTCTGGACGCCGTGGAAAACCAGGGCGCCGGCGGCGCCAAGAACAATCAAGAGGATCAGCATGAAAGCACTTCGTTGGTCATCAGCGGTCGATTCTGGGGTAAACCCTAGGATTCTGCCGGAGCCCTGCCACATAACCCCGCTGGCTGCAGGCGTGGAACCGGACGATTCGATTTCAGGCCGGACCCGGCCGCTCGCTTCGTTCAGGCCCTGTCCAGCGCAGCCACCACCGCGTCGCCCATTTCCTCGGTTCCCACCCGCGTGCAGCCCGACTGAAAGATGTCCCCGGTCCGCAAGCCATCCGCGAGCACCCGGCGCACGGCATGTTCAACCCGCTCGGCGTTGGCCGCCTGGTCGAAGGAATAGCGAAGCAGCATCGCCAGCGAGAGGATGGAGGCCAGCGGGTTCGCCAGGTTCTTGCCGGCGATGTCCGGTGCGGTGCCGTGCACCGGTTCATAGAGCCCGAAGCTGCCTGCCGCCAACGATGCCGAAGGCAGCATGCCGATCGAGCCCGTGAGCATGGCGGCGGCATCGGACAGGATGTCGCCGAAGATGTTGCCGGTGACGATCACGTCGAACTGCTTCGGCGCGCGCATCAGCTGCATCGCGGCCGCGTCGACGAAGAGGTGCGTGAGTTCGACGTCCGGATAGTCCCGGCCGACGCGCGTGACAACCTCGCGCCAGAGCTGCATGACCTCGAGCACATTGGCCTTGTCGACCGAGCACAGCCGGCGCTGGCGCGAGCGCGCGGTGCGGAACGCGACGTGCGCGATGCGCTCGATCTCCGGCTCCGTGTAGCGCATGGTGTTGAAGGCCTCGCGCTCGCCCTTCGCATTGATGCCGGTGCCGCGCGGCTCGCCGAAGTACACGTCGCCGGTCAGTTCGCGCAGGATCATCAGGTCCAGCCCCTCCACGACCTCCGGCTTCAGCGTCGAGGCGCCCAGCAGCTCGGGGAACAGGAAGGCCGGTCGGAAATTGGCGAACAGGCCGAGTTCCTTGCGCAGGCGCAGCAGGCTGGCGCCGGGGCGCATCATGAATGGAATCGCCTCGTCGCCCGGCATCCCGGCCGAGCCGAACAGGATGGCGTCGGCCTTGCGTGCGATCTCGCTCGTGGCGGCGGGCAGCGGATCGCCGGCGGCGTCGATGCCAGCCTGGCCGATCGCCGCCTCCACGAGTTCCAGCGGCTGGGCGTGGCCCACCACGGCCTTGAGCACTTTGACCGCCTGCGCCGTCACCTCGCGGCCAATCCCGTCACCGGGCAATACTGCAATCTTCATTTGTGGAACCTTTCTGAATGGGTGGGAGCAGGGTCAGCGCAGCGCGTGGCGGCGCTCGAAGTCCTCGATGCACGCCTGCTGCGTCAGYGTGTAGTCGATCTCGTCCAGGCCCTCCAGCAGGCAGTGGCGAGCGAAGGGATCGATGGCAAATGATTCCGTGCGGCCGTGCGGTCCGCTGACGATCTGGGCTTCGAGGTCCACCTGCAGCCGGGTGCCCGGCGCGGCCAGCAGCGCCGCGAGCATGCGCTCGACCACCGGCTCAGGCAGGCGCACCGGCAGCAACCCGTTCTTGAGCGCGTTGGAATGGAAGATGTCGCCGAAGCTCGGTGCGATCACGACCCGGAAGCCACCGTCGTGGAGCGCCCACACCGCGTGTTCGCGGGAAGAGCCGCAACCGAAGTTGCGGCCCGCCACGAGGATCCGTGCCTCTGCATAGTCGTCAGCATTGAGCACGAAATCGGGCCGGGGATCGCCATGCGCGTCGTGGCGCACGTCGTGGAACAGGTAGTGGCCGAAGTTGTCCGAGCGGGGCTTCTGCAGGTAGAGCGCCGGCACGATCTGGTCGGTGTCGATGTTGGCGCGGGCCAGCGGCGCCGCGACGGCTTCGAGTTGTCTGAAGGCTTGCATGGGTTGCAGGTCCGTGTGCTTTGTCTTCAGTGCGCGGACGGCAGATCGCGCACGTCCATGAGTCGCCCGGTGACGGCTGCGGCCGCGGCCATCGCCGGGCTCATCAGGTGGGTGCGCGAACCCGGACCCTGGCGGCCCACGAAGTTTCGATTCGACGTCGAGGCACAGCGCTGGYCGGCGCCGACCTGGTCGCCGTTGGTGCCCAGGCACATCGAGCAGCCGGCATGCCGCCACTGGAAGCCGGCCGCGCGGAAGATGGCGTCCAGCCCCTCGGCTTCGGCCTGGCGCTTCACGAGGCCCGAACCGGGCACCACCCAGGCCTCCACCCCGTCGGCCACGCGCCGCCCGCGCGCCACCGCCGCGGCGCTGCGCAGATCCTCGATGCGGCCATTGGTGCAGGAGCCGATGAAGACCCGGTCCACCGACAGCGCCGTCAGCGACTGGCCGGGTTGGAGGCCCATGTAGGCCAGGGTGCGCTGCAAGGCGGCGCGCCGCTCGGCGTTCGGGGCATCGGCCGGGTCGGGCACCCGGCCCGTGATGGGCAGCGCGTCCTCCGGGCTGTTGCCCCAGGTGACCATGGGCGCGATGTCCCCGGCATGCAGCCGAATCTCCTGGTCGAACACGGCGCCGTCGTCGCTGGACAGGCAGCGCCAGCGGGCGAGGGCGGCGTCCCATTCCGGCCCGTTGGGCGCCTGGGGGCGACCCGCCAGCCATTGGAAGGTGGTGTCGTCGGGTGCCACGAGACCGGCGCGGGCCCCGGCCTCGATCGACATGTTGCAGACCGTCATGCGGCCCTCCATCGAGAGGGCGCGGATCGCTTCGCCTGCGTACTCGATGACATGGCCGGTGCCRCTCGAGGCACCCACCTTCGCGATCAGGCCGAGGATGATGTCCTTGGCCGACACGCCCTCGCCGAGCCGCCCGTCGATCACGACGCGCAAGGTGCGCGGCTTGCGTTGCCAGAGGGTTTGCGTGGCCAGGACGTGGGCCACCTCGGAGGCGCCGATGCCGAAGGCCAGCGCCCCCAGCGCGCCGTGCGTGGCAGTGTGGCTGTCGCCGCAGACGATCACGCTGCCCGGCAGACTCAAGCCCTGCTCGGGCGCGACGACATGGACGATGCCCTGGCGTTCGTCGTCGATGCCGAAGAAGCGGATGCCTGCCGCGGTGCTGTCGTCCTGCAGCGCTTGCGCCATGGCGCGCTTCTCCGGATCGGCGATGTCGGCCAGCACGCGGCTGCCGGTGGGCACGTAATGGTCGGGGGTGGCGAAGGCCAGGTCCGCCCGCCGCACGCCCAGGCCGCGCTGGCGCAGCATCTCGAAGGCAGGGGCGGAGCCGTCCTGCACCAGGTGTCGATCGACATACAGCAGGCTCTGGCC
>NZ_JBFUIU010000885.1:0-3474 GCF_056401695.1 Variovorax sp. P4_D9 | reverse complement strand
GCCCAGCGGAGTCATGGCTACAACGCCGCAACGCGCGCGTATGGCGACATGCTGGAGATGGGGGTCATCGATCCCGCCAAGATGACCCGTCTCGCGCTGCAGAACGCGACATCGATCGCGAGCCTGGTGCTCACAACCGACTGCATGGTCGCCAATGCGCCGAAGCAGCCCGGCGGCGATGCGCGCCCGGGGATCGAGTCCGGAATGCCCGTTTTTTGATCGAGCGCAAGGCGCTGTGCCGATCGGTGCATAGACTGATTTCGTCGATTGAGATGACCGTCCTTCGGGCAGCCGGTCGACACCGTTCAACCTATCATGGAGTAGCTCAAATGAACTCACTGACCCGTTTCGATCGGCTCGACAATCTGTTTCCCGAGATGTTCCGGCGCTTCGCCCGTCCGATGCAGCTCATCGACGAGAACACGCTGCCTGCTGACATTCGCGTCGACGTCAGCGAGAGCGACAAGGAATATCTCGTGAGCGCAGAGATTCCCGGCGCCAAGAAGGAGGACATTCGCGTCTCGATCGATGGCAGTTACGTCTCGATCTCTGCCGAGATCAAGAAGGAGCAGGAAGAGAAGCACGGCCGCTCGCTGGTCCGCGAGACCTACCGCGGCACCGTCTCGCGCGGCTTCACGCTCGCCAGCGACGTGGACGACAAGACGGCGGTCGCCAAGCTCGAGGACGGCGTGCTGCGCCTCACTTTGCCCAAGCGCGAAGGCTCCGGTAGCCGGACGCTGAAGATCGAGTAGAACCGGATCGAATCAGGGTTCGCGGGGCGATCATTCGGCGTCCGCGAACCCTGTCTCGCCGATGATCAAGCCGCTCCAACCGAGCGGTGGCGCGGAGCCAGTGCGCGCGGCAAGTTGCGCGGCCTCCAGGCTTCGGGCATGCGCACGTTGAACGCCTGCTCGAGCCGCAGCATCAGTTCCATCCGCGCGTCAATGCCAAGCGTGCGCTGCAAGTCATCGTCCAGGTTCGCGGGGCGCCCCCTCGCCGCCGCGCAGTTCATGCAAGCGTCTGGATCACACCGACATCAGGCGCGCCGATGTCACTTCCGGTCTGCCTGGCGCGGCTGATGTCACGGCAGCGCGCGACACGGCGCCTTCGTGGGCTACGGGCATGGGCAGTCCCCGCCAAGGCTACCGACGACCGCCCTCGCCTCCTGATCGGCCCACTCTCCATGCGGGCTTCATCGGGGGCATGTCGGCGTCTGCCTGCACTCGGTCGATCGCGAGGCGGGCCGCACGCATTGCCTCATGCAAGGCGCCGCCTTGAATCGTCTGGTCGTCGCAGGTCGTTCCGGCGCCTGATATGAATGGCGACCCCTCGACGGTGAACCTCCACCAATAGCCACGCTCGCGATGCTCGGCCGGTGGTTCTGGGAATGTTTCATGTTGCACCCGAGGAAAGCCTCAGCGGAAATCGATCGCCTGATCCCGACGAGGAACGCTGTCGTGATGCCTCAGCGCCGCATTGCGAGGAAGCCGATCATGAGTCCCGCGGCTGCCGCGATGCCGATCGCGCTGTAGGGATAATGGTGCACGACTTGGTCCGTGCTTCGCGCCGCGTCGCGTGCCTTGTTCAGCGCATTGCCCTGCAACTCGTCGAGCAGCGTACGAAGCTTGTGAAGGGTCTCATTCATCGTCGCTGAGGCGCCGGCTTTCTGCTCGTAGACACGGCCACATCGGGGCGCTTGACCTGCATCAAGGGAGCGATGGGAGCCGACGAATTGGCCGAAAGACCGCGCTCGTGCCGACGCCTCTCGCCACTGCCGGCTTGCGCGCTATCAATATCCTACCTCCTACCGGTCATTCGGGCTTAGCGTTGGCCATGTTCGAGCGCAGTCGCGCTCTGGCACAAGGAGACGCTCATGCCCCCGACGCAATTCATATCCGCTGGTTCTCCGAACTCGGTGCGGATGATGTGCCGACGGTGGGAGGCAAGAGCGCATCGCTCGGGGAGTTGTTCAGCGCCTTGCGCCCAGGCAGCGTTCGCGTACCCAACGGATTCGCGATCACCGCGGACGCGTACCGTCGCACGCTCGAGACTGCCGATGCGCTGCCGCGTCTCAAGGAAGCCCTGGCAGGCCTGGACGTCGAGAACGTCGACGATCTGGCGCGGCGGGCACGGCTTGCGCGCGAGATCGTCTATTCGGCGCCTTTGCCCGACGACGTGGTGCGCGAGATCCGCGCGGCCTATGCGCAACTGCGCACGGAGTACGGCTCCGACATGACGGTGGCCGTGCGCAGTTCCGCCACCGCCGAGGACCTCCCGACCGCCAGCTTCGCCGGGCAGCACGAGTCCTTCCTGAACATCTCCGGCGAGGCGCGCCTGCTGGACGCCGTTCGCCTCTGCTTCGCCAGCCTGTTCAAGGACCGCGCCATCGCCTACCGGGTCGACAACGGCTTCGACCACTTCAGGGTCCTTCAGTCCGTGTGCGTGATGCAGATGGTGCGTTCGGATCGCGCCGCCAGCGGGGTCATGTTCACGCTCGACACCGACAGCGGATTCCGGGATGTCGTCTTCATAACCGGCGCCTACGGGCTGGGCGAGAACGTCGTCCAGGGCACCGTGGACCCCGACGAGTTCTATGTCTTCAAGCCGACCCTGAAGCTTGGCCACCGCACCGTCCTGCGGCGCAAGCTCGGCAGCAAGGAGATGCGACTGGTGTATTCGAAGGCCGCGGGTCGCGAGACGACCTGCAACCTGCCCACGCCCCCTGAAGACCAGGCGCGCTACTGCATCGGCGACGCCGACGTGCTGGCGCTGGCCGAGGCGGCGGGCGCGATCGAGGACCACTACAGTCGCCGCGCAGGGCAGCCGACTCCGATGGACATCGAGTGGGCCAAGGACGGGCTCGATGGCCTGATCTACATCGTTCAGGCCCGTCCGGAGACGGTGGCATCGCAAAAGCCGCTGAATCGCGTCGACGAGTACCACCTCGATGCACCGCCCCGGCCGCTGGTTGCCGGGCGGGCCGTCGGCTCGTCGATTGCGACCGGCAAGGCGCGCGTCGTCTCCGACGTGCTGGCGCTGGGGCAGTTCAAGCCCGGGGAGGTCCTGGTCGCCGACACCACGATGCCRGACTGGGGCACGGTCATGAAGATCGCGGCCGCAGTCGTCACCAACCGCGGCGGACRCACCTGCCATGCGGCCATCGTGGCGCGCGAACTGGGCATCCCCGCGGTCGTCGGCTGCGACGGTGCGACGGCCACGATCCGCACGGGCGACGAGATCACCGTGTCCTGTGCCGAGGGCGCCGAAGGCCACGTCTACCCGGGCGCGCTGCAGTTCGACAAGACCAGCGTCGAGCTGTCGGCGCTCGCACGCCCGCAGACGCATCTGATGGTCAACCTGGGCAATCCCGACAGCGCCTTCAAGACGGCCTTGCTGCCCAACGACGGCGTGGGGCTGGCAAGGATGGAGTTCATCGTCGCCGAGCACATCAAGGTCCATCCGATGGCCCTGGTG
>NZ_JBFUIU010000884.1:0-3482 GCF_056401695.1 Variovorax sp. P4_D9 | reverse complement strand
TCATGAGACTGTTATGTCGAGCCGTTTCCGTCCGGCTCGGCTGTCGGCGCGGGCGCCTTGCGCATGGAGCGCATAACAGGAAACTGCACCAAATACAGGAAATGTGCTTAAGCACATTTGATGTACCTCACCACCGAAAGGGAGTCCAGGCTCGCGGCGATGCGGGGGTTTTGGCGCTCGCGGACGGCGGACGATTCGCGTCAATGAAACTTGCGAGATCTTTGCTTTCTGAGCGGCGTGCGATTTCGAGATGGTCACCGAAGCCGTTGAAAAGCCTGGGACGGTGGGGCGTAACGAGCTATCGTCCTTGCACCGAGAACTGGCTGAACGACTGCGTGGCGAGATGGCGAAAGCGAGTGCTAACCAACAAAAGCGCCACTATTTTCGAAGATTCTTGTTGCCGGGCGGCTCGACCTGCCGGCCCCCGTGCCGGATGGTCTCGGCATGATCGCCCGGGAAGCACGGAAGGGCGTTTGGCACGATCGCATGGGGTCTTCACCAACCGGTGTCGCAGTCGGTACCGGACTCAGGTACCTTTAGCCCGTGCTAAACAGATTCCGCCATCAATCCGTACCCGGGCGCCGCCAGCAGCGCGCACCGGCGCCGCTGCTTGAGCGCGACGAGCGTTCGGACGAGATGATGCGGCGCATCAGCGCGAGCAAGCGCTTTTCTTTCGAAGGCGCCTGCGAGGCCGTCGCGGAGGCGACCGAGAAGGCAAGGACCTCGACGGGATGAGGCCGGGCTTGGGACGCGGCCAGCTGCCCGCCTTGAGCGGGCTTTTCTTTGCCCATTGATGGCAACAAGCAGAAAGCCCACGCCGCCGCCGCACGGCAATTATCGGACCTGCTGTATGACGCTCTCGAAGCGCAGGGCATCGATCCGGATTGGTTTGCCGATCTGTTCGCCGATTGGAAAGCGCTGGGTCCTGCGGGCGAGTATTCGAGCTTTTACTTCGGCAAGGACGGCGCCTACGCGAACCGAGGAGGGGGAGGGCGCATGGTGCTGCGCCACGCCCATCTGCCGCCGGCCGATCCAGCCGAACTGCCCGAGTGGAGCCGCTTGCACCGTCGGCGCCGGCGCCGTGAGCGACGCGTGCGTCATTTATGCGTACGCCGCTGTACGGGTACCTGCTTCTCTACATCGCACGCGAGCCCAACGGGCCCGCCATCTCGGACATGCGCATTGCAAGTTCGGCACGCTTCATGAATCAACTCGCTGACGCAGCCGAGGCGTTCATCCACGATGGGTCAGTGGTGCTTTGAGGATGCGCTGAAGGCGATCGAGACCGAACCGGCGTAGCGCGTGGCGATGGCTAGACTCTGTGCGTGAAAGCTCTTCTCGCTACCTCTGCATCACGGCTGTTTGCAACCTCGCCGCTGCGGCATCCGCGGTTCCGGTTGTTCTATTTCGGCTCGCTCGGAACGGCACTTGGCTACACGATGCAGACGACCGTCGCCGCCTGGGTGATGGCGACGCTGACGACGTCCGAGTTCATGGTCGCCCTCGTCCAGACGGCAAGTACTGCACCGGCACTGTTGTTCGGGTTGGTCGCAGGCGCGCTCGCAGACATCGTTGATCGACGCCGGCTCATCCTCGTAACGCAATGGCTGTTGCTTGTCTCCACCGCAGTCTTGGGTGCAGCCACGCTCGCGGGACTCGTCGGCCCGGCACTGCTCCTTGCGCTCACCTTCGTGGTCGGTGCCGGCCTCAGCTTGTACCTGCCTGCCCAGGCGGCGAGCATCCACGACCTCGTGTCCAGGGAAGAGTTGCCGCGTGCCGTGGCCCTGGGTGCGGTCGCCTTCAATGTCGCTCGCGCGGTCGGTCCCGCGCTGGCCGGGGGGATCGCCGCCTGGCTGGGCTCAGGCAGCGCGCTCGTTGCGAGCTCGCTTTGTTTCGTGCTGATGATCATCGCGGTCTATCGCATGAAGAAGCGCGAGCGCGGGCTGCCGGGCGTCCCGGAAACCGTGTTTATGGGCGTCCGGGTTGGCCTGCGCTTCGCACGACACTCTTTGCCGATGCGTTCGCTGCTGATCCGCAACGTCAGTTTCAGCCTGTGCGCGAGCGCGTTCTGGGCGCTGCTTCCGGTGATCGCGCGCGACCAACTCCAACTCGGTGCCGGCGGCTTTGGTCTGCTCTCGGCCGGTTTCGGCATCGGTGCAATCGCCGGAGCGTTGGCCATCCCGCGGCAGCTGCAGGGCAGATCGTTGAACGTTGTGGTGACGTGGGCTTCGATTCTGTGGATTGGCGCGATGGCCTTGCTGGCGGCAACCGATGTTGTCGTCCTCGCGATCGTTGCAGCTTGCGGCGGCGGTGCGGCATGGGTTTCGGTGCTTGCTGGTCTCTCGGCTGGAACTCAGACCAGCGCGCCCGCCTGGGTTCGAGCGCGCGCCGTCTCCGTGAACCTTGTGGCCATGCAAGTGAGTCTCGCGTTCGGCAGTGCGCTGTGGGGTGCGGCGGCCTCGGCGGCTGGAACTCGACTCGCGCTTGCCGGCTCCGTCACCACCATGCTGTTGCTGCTCGCCATCAGTCACCGCGCACGAGTTGCGATGGGCAAGGAGGCCGACGTCACTCCGGGGGCGCAATTGCCGGAACTGGCCATTGCCGTCGAGCCCAAGCCGGATGACGGTCCAGTGCTGATTCAGATTGAGTACCGGATCGATCTTGCGTATCGTGAGGAGTTTCTTCGCGCCATCCATGATGTCGAGCCTGCACGGCGTCGAAATGGGGCGAGCAGCTGGCGGGTCTTTCGCGATCTGGGTGAAGACGGGCTCTTTGTCGAGCGATTCATCATTGCGTCCTGGGCCGAGTACGTCCGCACGCGCGCGCGGGCGACCATCGCAGATCGAACCCTCCAGGATCGCATTGAGCGTTCTCAACGGACCGGCGTTCCGGTACGGATTTCGAGGTTGATCGGTATCGATCGGGATCGCGACGTCCCCGGCGACGAAGCGCGCCACGGATAACCTGCATGGCGGGCGCTTTATCCAAATTCGGGTCTTCCGCACTTTGTGTGACGCCCAAGTTGGAGGCCTTGATTGCGCCCCTGGGCGACCTCATCTCTGGGCAACATGGCCAGTGGTCGTATCGGTGTAATCGATCGCGTTGTCGCTCGGGTCTTACTTTCCGAGGTCGGCGCGTAATTTCCTGACTGCGAAGGATGGGGTCTAGAACGTGCCGGCCGGGACGCCAAGGAGGGCGAGCACTTGGCGCTGCAACTGTGTGACCTTGAGGTCGAAGACCTGGACGGGGTGTCCGTGCTGAAGCAGATGGTGGCGCTCGGCGAGGCTGAACAGCCGTAGCACCTGCTCGGTGGTGGGGTTGCGCGCACTGGCGTTGCTCGGGATAGATGGGGTGGTTGGCGACAATTGGCTTGGGTGCGCCGGGAGACCGGCAAGGAGTAAGTGGTGAAAGTCCACCGCAATGAAGGAATAGCGAACCGCATTGGCCCCGAGCCGTGCGCAGGCATCCGCGAGGGTGTCGGC
>NZ_JBFUIU010000883.1:0-3486 GCF_056401695.1 Variovorax sp. P4_D9 | reverse complement strand
GCCCAGGTCCGGGCGGTGGTGCAATTGCCCGTATTGACCTGCTCAATGTCCTGCAGCGCGCGGCCATCGACGCCGGCGTGGACATTCGCTTCGGCACGCGGATCTCACATCCGGACGAACTGAAGCGATTTGGGCTCGCCGACGCCGACGTGATCGTGGGGGCGGACGGCATCAACTCGATCTTGAGGACCGCCAACGAAGCAGAGTTCGGTACCTCGCGCACCTTCCTCACCAATCACTTCGCGTGGTTCGGCGTTGGCAAGGCCTTCCCGACCGCTGCTCTGGTTTTCCGGGAGTTCGAGGGCGGTGCTTTCATCGCCCACTACTACCCTTACGGTCCCTCGAACAGCACTTTCGTCGCCGAGTGCGACCACTCGACCTGGGAACGCGTCGGTATGGAGAGCATGAGCGCAGAGGCTCGGCAAAGCCTGTTCGAGAGCGTGTTTGCCCCCGAACTGGGCGGTCATTCGCTGATCTCGAACAACTCATCCTGGCGCCAGTTCCCCGTGATCAGGAACTCCCACTGGACCGCCGGCAACGCGGTTCTGATCGGGGACGCGGAGACCAGCGCGCATTTCTCGATCGGGTCCGGCACGCGGATCGCCATGGATGATGCGATGGCGCTGGCCGACGCGCTCGTGCGCGACGGCGACGATGCCTCCGTCACGCCGCTTGACCGACTGCAACGATTCGCCGAGACGCGCGGCCGCGAGAAATCGAAGCTGATCTCGGCCTCGGAGAAGTCGTATCGCTGGTACGAAAACATCGCCGAATGGATGCAGCGCTACACGCCGTACGAATTCATCCATGCCTTCATGACGCGCACCGGCCGCGTGAGCGACGAGCGCCTTGCCGCCGCCTACCCGGAGCTGATGCAACAGATCCGGGATGCGCGACAAGAGAACGCCGGAACCGCTTCGGCCCCCACCGGGCAGCCCGCATGATCGACAGCTACGAATCGATCCTGAGCCGGCGCCCCTTCATCGTGCGCCGGCGGGTGCGGTGGTCCGATTGCGATCCCGCAGGGGTCGTCTACACCGGCAAGTTCACCGACTACGTGCTGAACGCGGTTGCACTGTTCAATTTGGAACTCAGCCAAGGGCAGCCAGCGGAATGGCGCAAATCGCTGGGCGTCGACACCCCGTGCAAAGGCATGGCGCTCGAATTCCATCGCGCGCTCTGGCCGGAAGAGGAGATCGAGATGCGCCTGGACGTCACCGAGGTCAGACAGCATGGCTACGACATCCGCGTTGAGGCAACCCAGGCCGGCGGCGTGCGCATCTTCAGCGCTCGGTTCTCCCCCATTTGCATTCGACGTGACGCCCGGGTCAGGGCGCCCATTCCCGCGGCCCTGCTCGACGCATTGGCGCAGTTTCGCGCGGATTCTGAATCCGGCCAAGGACTTCCCCGATGAATCGTCTTATCCGAATTGGCCAGATCGTGCCGAGCTCGAACACCACCATGGAAACCGAGGTCCCGGCAATGCTGCGAGCACGCGAGGCCTTGCATCCGGAGCGGTTCACCTTTCACTCCAGCCGCATGAGAATGCACCGGGTGACCGCCGAGGAACTTGCGGCCATGAACCGCGAAGGGCTGCGCTGTGCGGCCGAGTTGTCGGACGCGCGGGTAGATGTCATGAGTACCGCGTGCCTCGTGGCGATCATGGCTCAAGGCTTGGGCTACCACCGGCAGGTCGAGAACGACTTCCGGCGCGTGGCGTCCGAGAACAAGTCGGACGCCAAGGTGATGACCTCTGCCGGTGCGCTCATTCACGGCTTGAAGGTTCTGGGGGCCAGGAAGATTTCGCTCCTCGCCCCGTACATGAAGCCTCTCACCGACAAGGTCGTGGAGTACATCGAAAACGAGGGTATCGAAGTGCAGGACCGCATCTGCTTCGAAATCCCGGACAACCTCGAGGTGGGCCGCCGGGATCCGATGCTGCTGCTGGATGACGTGAAGCGGCTGAACACGGCCAACGTGGATGTCGTTGTCCTCTCCGCGTGCGTGCAAATGCAGTCGATCCCGGCGATCCAAAAGGCTCAGGACATGTTGGGAATCCCGGTGACTTCCACGTCGGTGTGCACGGTACGAAACATGCTGGATTTGCTTGGCTTGAGCGCAGCGACCCCCGGCTACGGCAAGTTGCTCGCATGAGGACCATGCAGACCATTGAGGCGGCTCAACCGGGCGGTCCTGAGGTTCTTCACCTCTCGGAGCGTCTGATGCCGTCGCCTGGGCGTGGCGAGGTGCTGATTCGGGTTCGCGCGGCGGGTCTCAACCATGCCGATCTGGCACAACGTGCGGGCTTCTACCCGTTGCCGCCTGGCACCACCGACATCCTCGGCCTGGAAGTCGCGGGGGAGATCGCGCAGGTCGGTACCGGCGTCGACGCGTGGAAGGAAGGCGATCGGGTTTGTGCCTTACTGGTCGGAGGAGGGTACGCTGAGTTCGCGGTCGCGCCCGCCGTCCAATGCCTTCCCATTCCGGAAGGGCTCGGCTTCGCGCATGCAGCGGTGCTGCCCGAGGCGTTTGCCACCGTGTGGCTCAACGCTTTCCAGAAAGCGGCATTGAAGGCGAATGAACGTCTTCTGGTGCATGGGGGTTCGAGCGGCGTTGGGATTGCAGCGATCCAGTTGGCGAGCGCGCTGGGCTCAAAGGTGTACTGCACGGCGGGTACCGACTCCAAGTGCCGCACTTGCGAGGCTCAGGGAGCGTCGCGCGCAATCAACTACCGCACCGAGGACTTCGAACAGATCCTGCTTCAGGACGACAAGAAGGAGTTCATTGATGTCGTGCTCGACATGATCGGTGGCGACTACTTTCCAAAGAACATGAAGGTGCTCGCTCGAGGCGGAAGGATAGTCTACATCTCATCACTGGCCGGTCGGAAAGTCGAACTGGACCTGGTCGACATGATGCGCAAGCGGCTGACCCTGTTCGGATCGGTTCTGCGTCCTTTGCCTCCCGGCGACAAGGGCGCAGTGCTGAAGCAGATGGCGGATGTCGTCTGGCCGCTCCTGGAACGCAAGGTTTTCACCCCGTTGATTCATCAGCAGTTTGCCTTCGACAAGGTCGCTGACGCGCACCGCCTGATGGAGGCCCATCAGCACGTTGGGAAAGTGGTACTGAACTGGTGAGCTTGGCGCCGCGTCGGCGTCGCCGCGCGGACGCAGCTGACCAAGTGAAATCGGGAACCTGATCAACGAGGTCAGGACAGAATCAAGCGGAGTCATCATGCAAGACAAACGCGACGCTAGGACGCCTCGCTGGACCTATTTCGCCGTTGTTTTTGCCGCGGCGCTAGGAATGTTCGCTGGCTTCGCGCCGATCTTCAACGGCACGGCCGGGATCTTCCTTGGACCCCTTACGCGGGAGTTCGGATAGGGCCGCGGGAATGCTTCCCTGTCTTATGCGGCTTCGATGCCTCACTGGTGGTCGGCGTCACTGGCGCGGCGACCTCGGTGCTGGGCTACCTCGCCATCCTTC
>NZ_JBFUIU010000882.1:0-3498 GCF_056401695.1 Variovorax sp. P4_D9 | reverse complement strand
GTGTAAGGCAGCGTGCCCTGGTGCCAGCGCTGCAGGAAGGCCAGGAACAGGGCCGGCAGCAACGCGACGCTGGCAATGCTTTCACCGCGGTCCAGCCGTTCGCGCACCGTCGGGGCGATGAAGCCCGGGATCTTCGAGAAGCCGTCCATCGCCACGCGCTGGTTGGTGTCGCGGATCGCCGGATTGCCGAAGCGCTCGAGCACCACGTCGCGGTAGGCGGGCAGGTCGACCGGGCTGGGCCGGCCCGGGCGGTCCAGGCAGGGGATGACCTCGTCCGTGACGTAGTCGAAGGCCATGCGCCGGATCGCCGTGCGCTGCGTGCCTTGGTGGATGTACTGCAGTCCGGCCAGTGTGCCGGCCCAGGCGATGCAGCTGTGGCTGGCGTTCAGGATACGGATCTTCGCTTCCTCGTAGGGCGCGACCGAATCGACCAGTTGCACGCCGACCTTCTCCCACTCGGGTCGGCCGTTGGCGAAATCGTCCTCGATCACCCACTGGATGAAGCTCTCGCCGGTCACCGGGGCGCCGTCGTCCCAGCCGGTGGCGTCGCGCACCCGCTGGCGCAGCTCGGGCGGCGGCCGGGGCGTGATGCGGTCGACCATCGCGTTCGGGCTGCGGGTGTTCTCGCGCACCCAGTCCAGCAGGTCGCGATCGTCGACGCGCTCGATGAATTCGAGCAGGCCCTTGCGAAAGCGCTCGCCGTTGTGGCGCAGGTTGTCGCAGTTGAGCAGGGTCACKGGCTCCGCGCCGGCGAGCCGCCTGGCGCGCAGGATCGCGCAGACCGCGCCGTAGATGGTCGAGCCCGCCAGGCCCTGGCGCGCGCGCTCGAGGTCGGCCGCAAGATCGCTGGCGCCGAGGTCGAGCCGATCGTGCGGGTCGAGGTAGTAACCGGCCTCGGTCACCGTGAACGAGACGATCCGGGTGCGCGCCTCGGCACCGCGTGCGATCACTGCGGCCAGGCTCGGGTCGTAGGGCAGCACCTCGCGGATCGCCTCGATGCGCTGGTAGCGGTAGGCACCGGCCGGCGACACCGTCTCCAGCGTGTAGCGGCCGCCCTGCACGCGCAGTGCGGATTCGACATCGGCCATGTCGGGCCGCAGGTTGGCGCCGGTGATCGACCAGCGCGTGTCGCCGGCGTCGATCAGCTGTTGCAGGTAGGCGGCCTGGTGCGCGCGATGGAAGGAGCCGAGCCCGAGGTGCAGCACCACGAGGCCGGAAGAGGTGGGAGAAGTCATGGCGCTGGCCCTGTCAGGCGCTGACCGTCTGGCCTTCGCGGTTGAAGAAATGCAACACCGATGGGTCGAGTTCGACGCTCATCGTGTCGCCGGCCTGTAGCGCGGTGCGCTCGTTCTGCCGCGCCACCAGCGGAACGCCGTCGACGTCGATGTGGATCAGCGTGTCGGCACCCAGCGCCTCGATCAGTTCCACGCGCGCCGGCGCGCCCTGGCCCTGTCCGTGGTGCACCCGCAGTGCCTCCGGCCTGACGCCAAGGAAACCATCCGCCGGCAGCCGGCCGCCGGTCAGCGCCGAGAAACTCGGTATCGCCTTGGCCTCGACCATGTTCATCGAGGGCATGCCGATGAACTGGGCGACGAACTGGTTGGCCGGCCGGTCGTAGAGGTCCATCGGCGTGCCGACCTGCTCGATCAGGCCGTCGCGCAGCACCACCACGCGGTCGGCCAGCGTCATCGCCTCGACCTGGTCGTGCGTGACGTAGATGCTGGTCGCGCCGAGCGCACGGTGCAGCTTGTGGATCTCGACCCGGGTGTTGCCGCGCAGTGCGGCATCGAGGTTGGACAGCGGCTCGTCGAACAGGAACACCTTGGGCGCCCGCACGATCGCGCGGCCGATCGCCACCCGCTGCCGCTGCCCGCCCGAGAGCTCCTTCGGCGTTCGCGTCAGGTAGTTGGTGAGGTTGAGCGTCTTGGCGGCGTATTCGACCTTGGTCTTGATCACGTCCTTCGACACCTTCGCGAGCTTGAGCGCGAAGGACATGTTGTCGTACACGCTCATGTGCGGATAGAGCGCGTAGCTCTGGAACACCATCGCCAGGTCGCGCTTGCCCGAGGGCGTGTTCGTGATGTTCTTGCCGTCGAGCAAGAGCCGGCCTCTGGTGATCGGCTCGAGCCCCGCGATCAGCCGCAGCAGCGTCGACTTGCCGCAGCCCGAAGGTCCGACGAAGACGATGAACTCGCCCTTCGCGATCTCGAGGTTCACGCCCTTGATGATGTGTGCTTCGCCGAAGCTCTTGCGGATGTCGTCGAGCTGGAGGTAGGCCATGGGATGTGCTCCTGTGCGTTTACTTGACGGCGCCGAAGGTCAGGCCCTGGACCAGTTGCTTCTGGCTGAACCAGCCGAACACCACGATCGGCGCGATGGCCATCAGCGAGGCGGCCGAGAGCTTTGCCCAGAACAGGCCCTCGGGGCTCGAGTAGGAAGCGATCAGCGTCGCCAGCGTGCCGGCCTTGGCCGAACTCAGGTTGAGGGCCCAGAAAGCCTCGTTCCAGCTCAGCACCAGGCACAGCAGCCCGGTGGAGGCGAGGCCACCGACCGACAGCGGCAGCACCACGTGGCGGAACTCGGTCCAGAGGCTGGCGCCGTCCATGCGCGCGGCCTCGAGGATCTCGGGCGGGATGTCCTTGTAGCTCGAATAGAGCATCCAGACCATGATCGGCAGGTTCGACAGCGTGAACACCACGGTCAGCGCGGTGCGGGTGTCGAGCAGGCCGGCGGTCTGCGCCAGCACGTAGATCGGCACCAGCGCACCGACTGCCGGCATCATCTTGGTCGACAGCATCCACATCAGGATGTCGCGCGTGCGCCGGGTGCGGAAGAAGGCCATCGAGTACGCCGCCGGCGCCGCGATCAAGAGGCCGATCACGGTCGAGCCGATGCTGGTGATCAGCGAGTTGCGTGCGAACAGCAGGTAGTCGCTGCGCCGCTGCACCTCAGTGAAGTTCTCCAGGGTCGGCGTGAAGATGAACAGCGGCGGCACATGGATCGCCTGCAACTCGGTCTTGAAGGCGGTCAGCACCAGCCAGCCGAGCGGGAAGAAGAGCAGCAGAGTGAAGGTCCACGCGCAGACCGTGCGCAGCGCCAGGAAGAGGGGACTGTCGGGTTGCATGAGGTGCTCCTCAATCCAGGTTCTTGCCGATGATCCGRATSAGGAAGGCCGCSACGATGTTGGCCATCACGACCGCGAACAGKGCRCCCGCCGAAGCCACGCCSACGTCGAAGTTCATCAGCGACTGCTTGAAGATCAKGTAGGTGAGGTTGGTGCTCTCGTTGCCCGGKCCGCCGTTGGTGGTGATSGCGATCTCRGCGAACACCGACAGCAGGAAGATCATCTCKATCATGATCACCACCGCCATCGGCCGCCCCAGGTGCGGCAGCGTCAGRTAGMMGAAGCGCTGSAMYGMGYTGGCGCCGTCCATGCGCGCCGCYTCCATCTGCTCGCGGTCCAGCGACTGCAGCGAGGTGATGAAGATCAGGCAGGCG
>NZ_JBFUIU010000881.1:0-3501 GCF_056401695.1 Variovorax sp. P4_D9 | reverse complement strand
CACCACTATTTGGGTAACGCTGCTCGATAGGAGCAGACCGCTTCTGCGCCTGGCGCCGGAGTGGCCTGGGCCTTCAGCGTTAGCGGTTGGTGCGCCCATCCCATCATTTCGACGGCCCCCACGCGGGGCCGTCGGCGTTCTTGCATCGCTTGCGCCAGTCCTGCCAATCGCTCGCCAAGCCGCATGCAGCTTGAGTTTCTGGATTTTCGATTGGTGCCGGTGAGATTTTCATTGACGCCGCTGTTCTCTACATAGCACAATGCGTGTATGGGTATAGGCGTACCTAAAGACCTAACAGATATCCGACGATTCTTCGCCGAGCCCTCCCATCCCCGCCAGCGCCAGTACGAAGCGCTTCGCGCCTTCTTCGTCGAAGACCGCCCCTCGCACGAGGTCGCCCGCGCCTTCGGCTACACCCCCGGATCGTTCCGCGTGCTGTGCCATCAGTTCCGCCGCGATCCCGATCCGCAGTTCTTCCACTCGCCCAGCCCCGGTCCACGCTCCCAGCCGCACAAGTCCAAGGCCCACGACCTGGCCGTGGCCCTGCGCAAGCAGAACTATTCGGTCTACGAGATCAGCCAGGCACTCAAGGAGCACGGCACGCCCCTGAGTCCCACCGCCGTGCGCGAGGTGCTGCGCGAGGAGGGCTTCGCGCCGCTGCCGCGCCGCGGCGATGACGAACGGCTTGAGCATCTCGGTCCCACCGCCGAGGCGGTGGCCGACGTGCGCGAGTTCGCGCTACAGCCCGGCACGCAGTTCACCACACGCTGCGGGGGCTTGTTCCTGTTCTTGCCCGATCTGGTGCGCCTGCAGCTCGAGGAGATCGCCGCGCGCGCCAAGCTGCCGGGCTCCAGGATGATTCCCTCGTCTCACGCCCTGCGTTGCGCGCTGGCGCTCAAGCTGTGGTCCATCGAGCGCAAGAGCCATGTCATGGCCTTGGTCACCGATCCGGGCCTGGCGTTGTTTTGCGGCTTGAACGTCATCCCCAAGAAGAGCTACCTGTGCGAGTACTCCTCGCGTGTCGAGCGTGAGCGCACCGTCGCGCTGCTGGCGGCCTGGCACGGCGCCGTCACCGACGAGCAGCTGTTCGACGCCCACTCGTTCAACCTGGACTTCCACTCGGTGCCGTACTACGGCGACGATCCCCAAGTGGAGCGCCACTTCGTGTCCGCGCGCAGCCGCGCCCAGCCCAGCGTGCTGGCCTTCCTCGCGCAGGACGCGAGCGGCCGCGCCTTTTGCTACTCCAACGCCGATTTGCGCAAGGGTGAGGAGGCCGAAGAGATCTTCCGCTTCATCGAGTTCTGGAAGCGCCAGCACGGTGCGCTCCCGCGGCACCTGGTGTTCGATTCGCGCCTGACCACCTATGCCCACCTGGCGCGTCTGGATCAGTTGGGCATCACCTTCATCACGCTGCGTCGCCGCTCGGCGGCTCTGCTGCAGGAGGTGGCCGATCTTCCCGCCTCGGCCTGGCGTCGTGTCACGCTGGATGTGCCCGCGCGCAAGTACAAGACCCCTCGCGTGTTCGAGCAATCGATCCGCCTGGCCGGTGCCACCCTGCGTCAGCTCTTCGTGGTCGACCTCGGCCATGAGCAGCCGACCATCCTGCTGACCAACGACCCTCACAGCTCTCACGCCAAGCTGCTGACCCGTTACGCCCAGCGCATGTTGATCGAAAACGCCTTGTCCGACGCCGTGCGCTTCTTCCACATGGATGCACTGTCATCGGCGGTGGGCATGAAAGTGGACTTCGACATGGCGCTGCTGGTCGTCGCCAGCGGCCTGTACCGGTTGCTGGCGCGTCGCATGCGCGGCTATGCCGATGCCCAGGCGCGCCACATCTTCCGTGACCTCATCGACACTCCCGCCGACGTCTCGGTCACCGACTCCGAGGTCCGCGTCCACTTCCACCGCCGCGCCCACTTGCCCATCGTTCTCGCCTCCGGATTGCTCAATACTGCGATCCCCATTCCCTGGTGGAAGGGCTACTCTCTGCGCATGTCGGCGTAACCCCCAGCCCCTGACGAACAGGCCACCGCGTTAGGCGAACTACCCAGCGTGGAAATCCAGGCTAGTGCATGTATCGATCAACCTTATGGGGCGCATCCGCGCCAGCGTCTGGATGTTTTTCCCAGCACCGCGGCTGCGCGTGGTGTGCTGCTCTACCTGCATGCGGGCTATTGGCAATCGCGCGACAAGTCGCTGTTCCGCTGGTTGGCGCCTGCCTTTCAACGGCGCGGCTTCCACGTGGTCTTGGCGAACTATCCGCTATGCCCGGAGGTGACGCTCCCTGAACTAGTGCACGCGCTCCAGCCCGCGACATCTGTAGCCCATTCCATGGTACCGGAATGGACGCAGTTGCCACTGGTGGTCGCTGGCCACTCGGCCGGTGCTCACCTCGCGAGCGAATTCGCGCTCCGCTGCGGCAGGCTGCCCGCGGGAGATCCGGCCCGCATCGATGGTATCTGGGCAATCAGCGGAATCTACGACCTGGAGCCACTACGAGAGACCACGCTGAACGAGCGCTTGCGGCTCGATATGGAAGCCGCTCGGCAGATGTCCCCCATTCATCGCACGGCCGAAGGCGGCGTTCCGGCGGTCTGGCTCGTGGGAAGCGCCGAGACGCCCGAGTTTCTGAGGCAGAACCACGCCATGCACAAGGCATGGCAGGCGCAAGGTCACTGGAGCGCATGCGTGGAAGCTCCTGGGAAGGATCACTTCACGGTGCTGCAATCTTGGGCATCGCTCGATGACGGACTCGACACTGTCTTCAACGACTGGTGGGCGGCCGTGGCGGCCCGAGCCTGGTTCTGAACTCTGCGTAGAGCCTTCTCTTCATCAATGAAAGGAACAGAGAGGTGTGGATCGTGCACACCAAGGTCGCCGCACGCCCGGCCAACAGATCCCCGGCGGGCGCGAGCCGCATGCCCTTCGGACTGCAAATGACCAGCGCGGATGCCGCTTCTTCCTCGAGCTAGGCGCCTTGGGCGAATATCCCGCCTGCAAGCAGACTGGACATCCCGTCGCCGCTCGTTCTCTGAGCGAGCCCGAAACGCTCAGTCGAGCTTGGCCCCACTGCGCTTCACAAGCTCAGCCCACTTCGGCGTCTCCTTGCGGATGAGTTCGCTGAACTGTTGCGACGATCCGCTCATGGGAATCAAGGCAAAGCTCTCAGTCGCAGCCTTGACCTCCGGATCCTCGACTGCCTTGCGCAAGGCTACGCCAAGGCGGTCGAGCACCGGTGCAGGCGTTCCCCTGGGTGCAATCAGGCCGACCCAGGCAAGGATCTCGAAGCCCTTGAGGCCGGATTCATCGAAGGTGGGCAAATCGGGAAATGTTGGGACACGCGTCAGGCTCGTTGCCGCGAGCGCCTTGATGCGGCCGCCCTTGATCAAACTGGCCGTTAGCGCAACGTTCTCGTACAGCAGGTCGATGTCACCGTTGACCATATCCTTGTACGCGTCCACGCCGCTCTTGTAGGGCACACGCCGCTCTTGTAGGGCA
>NZ_JBFUIU010000880.1:0-3513 GCF_056401695.1 Variovorax sp. P4_D9 | reverse complement strand
GCGCCTGCTCGGCCACGAACTCGATGTCCGGCTGCACCTTCTTCATGCCCTCCTTGAAGGCCGCCACGGCCGCCTGCCCGTATTCGTAGTTGGGGTACACCACGGCCCAGCGCTTCTTGCCGAGCCTGGCGGCCTCGCCGATGACCGACGAGGCCAGCGCATAGGTGCCGGAACGCAGGCGGTAGGTGTAGCGATTGCCGTTGTCCCAGACGACCTTGTCGCTCAGGGGCCCCGAGGCCAGGAAGAAGACCTTCTTCTGCTTGGCGAAGTCGGTCAGCGCCAACCCGACGTGGGACAAGGTGACGCCGGCCAGGAGGTCAACATTTTCGCGCGACAGCAGTTCCTCCGCCATGCGCACCGCATCGCCGGGATTGCCGTTGTCGTCGCGAAACACCGTCTCCAGTTTCCGGCCCAGGACGCCGCCGGCGGCGTTGACCTCCTCCTGCGCCAGTAGCCAGCCCTGCTTGTAGGGCACCAGGTTCTGCGGCAGCGCCTTGTAGCTGTTGATCTCCCCGATCTTGATCGGGGCCTGCGCGACGGCGCTGCCGCCGGCAATGCTGAGGCAGGCCGCCAGCAGGCGGGCGGACACGGAAAGCGCGGTGTTCATGGCGAGGAGTCCTTTCTGGCGGGGGGCGTGGGAGTTCGGAGGGCGGGAGCGTCGCGGCTCAGCTCATCGGTCGGCAGCGGCCATCTCTTCGACGATGCGCCGCATCTTGATCGACGAGCCGTCGAGGCCGAGGTGAATGCGGTGCCATTGGCGCGGCTTGTCCTCGTTGCGCTGGATCGCCTCGAGAACGCGCTTGTCCTCGTTGAACGCCAGCCGGAGGTTGCTGCGCAGGCGCTCGTCGATCTCCGGATCGGCGGGCGAGTTCTTGAGGCAGAGCCAGTGCTGCACGCAGCTGCGCTGGTCGATCGGCGTAATGAAGTGGCAGGCGTACATCTGGATGCAATCCTCGCGATTCCCCTCGGGCGCGCCGGTCCCCGTCCTGGCGGAACCGAAGTCGATCACCGCGATGCTCGGGGCGTGATAGTGGTAGTAGTGCCAGCGGTCCACATTGCCCCCGAAGTCCTTGAGGCCTTCGAAGATCGGAATGAGCGGCCCGTCGATGACCCAGCGCCAGGTCACGACCTCGTTGCCCTGGCGCTCGTGCTGGACCCGCGTCTCCTCGCGGCCGGCGCTGGCGAGCGTGTTCTGGTGCACGTAGACGACGTGCGTCGGGTCGCACAGGTTGTCCGCCAGGCTCAGGTAGTTGGACTGCACCAGCAGCGCATCGCCCTCGACCACGCTGTAGTTCGCGTCATCGTACTGGGGCAGGCGGAACACCTGGCTGCGATCGGCCCGGGCCGGGTCGCCCATCCACACCCAGACCATCCCCATGCTCTCGGCCGTCGGATAGCTGCGCACGCGGAAGCTCTCGGGCGGCCGCGCCATGCCGGGCGCCACGGTGCAGCGGCCGCTGCAATCGAAGGTCAGGCCGTGGTAGCCGCATTGGATGGCATCGCCCTGGAGCCGGCCGATCGACAGTGGCGCCAGTCGGTGCGGGCATGCGTCTTCCAGGGCGGCGACGCTTCCCTCTTCGGTGCGATAGATCGCGAGGTCCTCTTCGAGCACGCGCCGGGTGACGATGTCGCGTCCGATGTCCCTCGACCAAGCGAGCGGGTACCAGGCGTTGTAGGCATAAGCAGTCATGAACGGTCCTCGAGAGTGCCGACGGGTTGTCTGGAAAGGGAGTACGCAGAAACCGTGCCAGCGATTAAGTAAGTAACTTCTCCATTTGAATGGAGAACATACTTAATTTTGGTGCCGAAGGCCAGCGGGTTTGCACCGGGCGCGGGCGCTCGGCCAAGGAACGAATCATCATGATCAAAGGTTTCGACGCGCCCGAAACGACCGCGGGTCACTGCACAGAAGTGACCGTCCTCACAGATGGGGCGCGCCGGTAACCGGGGTTTGCCAGTGCGCGCGCATGCAGCATGAGGTGCAGGGTGTCCGCGCCCTGCACGGATAGAAGTTCGTCCGAGCACTGGCTCGAACGCTCGCCACACCCCGACCTCGAATCAGGATGCATGACCCACGCCACTGARCTGCCTCRCCCGCTCAGCAATACACAGGTGTTACGCAATGAAGTAATTGTTGATCGATACGTCAATTGAMAWGGCTTGACAAAAGAGTCCCCATAGAAGCGCACTGGCAAACCCCGGTTGCGGGCGCGCCCCTTCTTATGGAACGGTCACTTCTGTGAAGTGACCCGTGACCGTCGCGGACGCGTCGACCTTTGATCATGATGATGCGTTCCTTGCCAAGCGGTATGTCGGTGCGAGGCTGTCAGGCCCTCTCTCAAGCGGCGGCCGGCTTGAGCGTGGCCCCGGCCGGKATCTCGCCGTACTGCAGAAAGCGCCACAAGGCGATCGCCAGTTTTCTCGCCAAGGCGATGATGCCTACGCGACGCATGCGCTTGCCCCCACCAGCGAAGCGCCGGTTGAACCACTGRGYCAAGGCGCTGCCGGGCTGCAGGCGCAGCCAGCACCAGGCGAGTTCGACCAGCAACACACGCGCTCGCTTGTTGCCGGCCTTGCTGATGCCCTGCTCGATCTGGCTGTCGCCGCTGGCATAGGGCGTGGGCGCCAACCCCAGGCAGCCGGCCAGTTCGCGCCGGTTGGCGAAGCGCCGCCAGCCGAACACCTCCTTGACCARCACCCAGGCGCCCTTGGGTCCGACGGCGCGCAGCTGGGCCAGTTGCGCCACCAGTGGTTGCTTGCCATCGGCCAGTTCCTGGCGCCGCTCGGCTTCCATCGCCTTSACCTGCTGCTTCACCAGCGCCAGCCGCGCGTTCTCGCGTTCGATCTCGGCGCGCAGCACCGGGGGCACCTGTGTGCCATGACGCGCCCACCAGGYGGGCCAGTCGCGTCCGCCGATGATGACGTGCGGGCGTATGTTGTGCAGCACSAGCAGCGAGCTGATGCGGTTCGTGTGAGCGGTGCGCTCCTTCGTCAGCCGGGCGAGCTCGCGATGCATGCGGCGTGCGTCTTCGTCCTCGGGCGTGGGCTCATGCACGACCGACCACACGCGCTCGCCGCGATGATGGCGCAGAAGCATCGCCAGCAGCTTGTCGCCATCGAGCCGGTCGGTCTTGGCCCGCCGGGCGTGYCGGTTCACCTCGATGCTGGAGGAGTCGACCACGATGTTGTCGACACCCTGCTCGATCAGCCAGCGGTGCAGCCACCGTGCAGATCGGACCGAGGTCCACCGCCGCTGGCCTTGATGGTCATTCGCGAGGTCGGGTCTTACTCAGCAGTCGATAATTTAGGCTACAAAAGATCACCACGACAATCGAATTGATGATTCAATAGCGCATGAAACGAGATGGCCGCACGCTGGATCACAAAACGCTTGAAGAGATTCGCCTGATGGCGGTGGAGCGAGTTCGCGATGGAGAGAAGCCTTCTGCGGTGATTGCCGCCTACGGCTTCAGCCGCACGACGATCTACAATCAGCCGCACGACGATCTACAA
>NZ_JBFUIU010000879.1:0-3547 GCF_056401695.1 Variovorax sp. P4_D9 | reverse complement strand
GGCACACCCTGTTCGACGAAGGTCGGCACGTCGGGCAGGGCGCGCAGGCGCTTGTCGGATGTGACACCCACGGCGCGCAGCCTGCCGCCCTTCAGGTTTCCGATGCTGCTGCTGTATGCGTCGAACATCATGCTCACGCGTCCGGCGATCAAGTCCGGCATCGCCGCTCCGTTGCCCTTGTAAGGCACGTGCAGCAGCTTCACCTTGCTCTGCTGCATGAACATCTCGGCGGGGATGTGGGTCGCGGAGCCGACGCCGGCCGAGCCGTAGGTCAGGCTGCCGGGCTGCGCCTGCGCATTCCTCACGAACTCGGTCACCGATTTCTCGGTTCGCTCCGTCGACACCACCATGACGGCCGGAGAGCGCGCCATTGGGCCCACGCCCACGAAATCCTTGAGCAGTTCGTAGCCCGGTTCCTTCTTCACCGTCGGCTGCAACATGATCGTGGCGCCGGTCGAGAGCAGCGTGTAGCCGTCCGCGGGGGATGACTTCACGTGCCGGATGCCCACCAGGCTGTCGGCCCCCGGCCTGTTGTCGATGACGATCGGCTGGCCCAGCTTCTCGGACATCCGCTGCGCCACGAGGCGGGTGGTGTTGTCGCCCCAGCCGCCTGCCGCCGTCGCAACGACGATGCGCACGGGACGAGTCGGGAACGGATCGGCGGCAAGCGTCTGGCCTGTCGCCGCGACGCTGATCGCGACCGCAAGCCATGCGCGCGCGCGCCCCAAGTTTCGTTGTAGCTTCAACGGCATGCCATGGCTCCTGTCAGGTCGTGCCGATCTTCACGGTCTTGCTCAGTTCCCGCCACTTGCCGAGCTCGCGCTCGAGCACCTTCCGGTACTCCTCGGGCGACACGGTCTTGGGTCGCACCATCATCGTCTCGCGCATGCGCTGGTCGACATCCGGCATGGCGGAGACCTTGTTGAAGGCTTCGTTGAGACGCTGCACGACCGCCGGCGGCATGCCGGCCGGGCCCATCAAGCCGAAGAAGGTGTAGCTGCCCATCGACTTGAGTTCGGGCACTCCCGCCTCGGCCACGCTCGGGACGTTGGGCATGGCCTTGATGCGCTGCGTGCCGGTAACGGCGAGCGCCCTCACCTTGCCGTCGTTGAGGAGCGGAAGGGCGATCTGCGCCGTGATCATCGAGATGTCGACGTTGCCGCCCATGATGTCGCGCGTGATCTCCGCTTCGCTCTTGTACGGGATGTGGGTGTACGACGCGCCCGTAACGCTGATGAGGTACTCCATCTGGAGGTGATTACCCGAACCGATGCCGCCCGAGCCGTAGTTGAGTTTTCCGGGGTTCGCCTTGCCGTAGGCGATCAGTTCGGGAAAGGAGTTCACCGGCACATTGGGCCTCACGACCACCACGGCTTCCGCCTCGGCGACCAGTGCGATGGGCGTGAAGTTCTTCAGGATGTCATAGGGAAGATCCTTGCGGATCCCCGGGTTCTGCGCCAGAGCTCCACCGGTTCCCAACCACAGCGTGTAGCCATCGGGCTGCGCATTCATGACCGGCTGTGCCGCCAGCATCTCGGATGCGCCAGGCTTGTTGTCGACGATCAACGGCGTGTTGAGCACCTCTTGCAGCTTGGCCACGTAGTAGCGGGCCAAGGTGTCGGTGGTGCCGCCGGGGCCGTAGCCGATCAGGATCTTGATGGGGCGCGAGGGGAATTGATCGGCCTGCGACTCGCTCGTCGCGAAGACCGCGGCACAGGCCAGCGCGAACGTGCAGGCGCGCCTTGACACAAAGGAGGTCGAACTCGGGAACTTCATTGATTTGTCTCCAGTTGGAATGAGCTGTTGGACATCGTCCGGCGCCGGATGGACTGCAAGAGAGCAAGTCCGGTGCCACCGGCCTCCGCTCGCGTCGCACTATGAGAAAGACTGCTCGCAGATCAAAAGATGTATTCGCCGGAGGCAGTCGAGTCGCGACAGAGGACACTTTCGTGTTGACGAGGGCCACTCGGCAGGCATGGCGGCGGCTACTCCATGCGAATCCTGTCGTCCCTCACCACTCGGCCCCATCGGCCGGACTCTTCGCGTATGAAGCGAGCAAATTCGGCGGGCCCGCGGACCTTTACCACCAGTCCCAGTCCTGCAAGCCGCTCCTGCACACGCGAGTCGGCGACCGCCTTCGCGAACGCGCCATGCAGCCGGTCGATGACCTCCATCGGAGTGTTCACAGGGGCCAGGTAGCCGTACCACAGCATCGGCGTGAAATCGGCGAAACCCTGTTCGATCATGGTCGGCACGCCCGGCAGCGTGGGCACGCGCTGCTCGCTCGTCACGCCGATCAGTCGCAGCTGGCCGGCCTTGGCCATCTCCTGCACGGCGATGGTCGATGCGAACGTGAATTGCACCTGGTCGGCCAGCACGGCCTGGGCGGCCGGGCCGCCGCCGCGAAATGCGACGTGCGTCGCCGGGATCCGCGCCTGCTGTGCGAACCACACGGCCGCGATGTGAGTCTGCGAACCGCTGCCGCCCGACGAATAAAAGATGCCGCCGGACGCCGCCTTCGCATGCGCGACCAGGTCCGCCACTGTGCGAAAGCCGGACTTGGCGTTCACGACCAGTGCCAGCGGGACAGCGCCGATACCCGCCACGGGAAGGAAAGCCTTGTCCGGATCGAAGGGCAGGTTCTCCTGCAGGTGCGGGATGATGGCGTTCGTGGCCGTGGTCTGCAGCAGCGTATAGCCGTCCGCCCGGGCGGACGCGACCGCCTGCGTCCCGATCACTGTGTTGCCGCCCGACTTGTTCTCGATGACGAGCGCCTGGCCCAGTTCGGCCTGGGCCTTGTCGCCGACGATTCGCGCGACCGCGTCGCCCGCACCCCCCGCCGCGAACGGTACGACAATCTTGATCGGTCGGTTGGGGTAGGTGGATTGCGCCGCGGAAACGGCCATACGCGCGATTCCTGCAAACGCCAGGGCGGTACCGAGCATGTCTCTGCGATTCATCGCACTTCCTTGGAGTTGGTCGTTGGTCAGCCGGCGCGACCTGCGTCGGCGAGAACCATGTCGGCGCAGCGCTCGCCAATCATCATGGCCGGAATGCTGGTATTGCCCGAGATGATCATGGGCATGATGGAGCAGTCGGCCACGCGCAATCCGCTGATGCCGTAAACGCGCAGGCGAGGGTCCACGACGGCCATCGAGTCCTGGCCCATCTTGCAGGTGCCCACCGGGTGGTAGGTGGTGCCGCCCGACTTGCGGATGAAGTCGAGGATTTCCGCATCCGACTGCACTTTGGGCCCCGGTTGAAGTTCGTTCTCGATGACATTTGCAAGCGGCGATGCCGCGACGATTTCGCGCGCCCGCCTGACGGCCATCACGGCGGTGCGCTGGTCCTTTTCCGTGGCCAGGAAGTTGTAGTTGATCAAAGGGTCGGCGAAGGGGTCGCTGGACTGGATATGGGTGCTGCCGGAACTCTCGGGACGCTGGACCTGCGCAAAGATGAAGAACCCGTTGATCGGGGACATCAGCCGCTTCTTGTTGCGCACCTCGATCATGAACGGATTGGCCATCAGCGCGATGTCGGCCTGTTC
>NZ_JBFUIU010000878.1:0-3553 GCF_056401695.1 Variovorax sp. P4_D9 | reverse complement strand
CCACCGAACTGCGCAATTGGGTAGCGAAGGAGATTGGTCCGATCGCCAAGCCGAAAGATATCCGCTTCGGAGAGAATCTTCCGAAGACCCGCAGCGGTAAGATCATGCGTCGGCTGCTGCGCAGCCTCGCCAAGGGCGAAGCCATCACCCAGGACACCTCCACGCTCGAGAACCCCGCCATCCTCGAGCAGCTCGGCCAGGCCTATTGAGCGCCCCGTGCCGGTCGCGCAGCGGCAGTCCATTCAACTTCAGGGAAAAGAAAAATGGGATTGAGAACCGCTGTATTGCTGGTCGTGGTGCTGCTGATCGCGGCGCTGGCGGCCTTGAACTGGAGTCTGCTGGCCTCGCCGACCCAGATGTCGATCGGCTTCATGCAGGTGACAGCGCCCTTCGGGCTGATCATGCTCGGGCTGACCGCGCTGCTGGGCATCTTCTTCGTCGCCTACGTGGTCTACCTGCAGAGCTCGATCCTGTTCGAGACCCGCCGGCACACCAAGGAGATGCAGGCCCAGCGCGATCTCGCCGACAAGGCCGAGGCCTCGCGCTTCACCGAGCTGCGCAACTTCCTCGAGACCCAGGAAAACGCCCATGCGGCGCGCAATGCCGAGCGCCACGCGGCGCTGCTGGCGCGCATCGAGCAGCTCGAGGCCGCGGCGCGGTCGCGCGCCGAGCAGACCGACAACACGATCGCGGCCCACATCGGCCAGCTCGAGGACCGCTTCGATCGCCGCACGGCCGCGTTGCCGGCCGCCGTTGGCATGCCGCCTGCGGTCTGATGCCCGCTGAGCCGGCTATTTGGTCGACAGCACCCAGGCCGCAAGCTTCTTGGCATCCGCCTCGTTGACCTGGTTGTTGGCCGGCATCGGCACTGGCCCCCAGACGCCCGAGCCGCCCTTCATGATCTTGGCTGACAGCATGTCGACCGCGCCCTTGCTGTCCTTGTACCTCGCGGCAATGTCCTTGAAGGACGGCCCCAGCACCTTGCGGTCCACCGCGTGGCAGCTCATGCAGTTCTTCGACGTCGCCAGCGCCAGGTCGGCCAGGGCGGGCGCGGCGCAGAGAAAACTGGCCGCAACGAGCAGAAGCGCTTTTTTCATTGAGTTGCTGATGCGTGGGTGCGTTAAAGTCGATTCAACGCGATTGTAGGCAGGGCGGTGCACCGCTTCGCCCGGCGCGCTTCTGACTCAACGGAGAAGTTCGCGATGTGGTTTCTAATGCTGGGCCTGCTTGGTGTGGCTCTCAAGTTCTTCGAGATCGGCTTCGTCGCCGCCTGGAGCTGGTGGGTCGTGCTGATCCCGTTCGCCTTGGCGATCGTGTGGTGGGCCTGGGCCGACACGTCCGGCTACACCAAGCGCAAGGTGGTCGAGAAGGAGAACCAGCGCCGCCAGGACCGGATCGATCGGCAGCGCAGCAACCTCGGCATGCTCAACAGCCGGTCCAATCGCAAGCGGAGATAGTTGCTCGCTCCAGGTTGGGCTCACTTCGTGTAGCCCGCCCACGCCCCGCCGGGGGCAACTCCAGCGGCGCGGCGAAGCCGGTTCCGCGGTGTTTCCTGAACAGACCGTTCAACAAACCGTTCAATACTTGTCGAGGACGGCGCCTGAACTGGCGCTCGACGCATTGAACGCGAACTTGGCCTGCACACCGCGCGTGTAGCGCGGGGCCGGTGCCTTCCAGCCTTCGCGGCGCTTGGCGATCTCGGCTTCGGGCACGTTGAGCTCGAGCTTCAGTTCATGGGCATCGATCGTGATCGAGTCGCCTTCGTTGACAAAGGCGATGGTGCCGCCGGCTGCCGCTTCGGGTGCCACGTGGCCGACCACCATGCCCCAGGTACCGCCCGAGAAGCGGCCGTCGGTGATGAGGCCGACGCTCTCGCCGAGCCCGGCGCCGATCAGCGCGCCGGTCGGGGCCAGCATCTCGGGCATGCCCGGGCCGCCCTTGGGGCCGAGGTAGCGCAAGACCATCACGTCGCCGGCCTTGATCTTGCCGTCGAGGATCGCCTGCAGTGCCGACTGCTCGTCGTCGAAGACCCGCGCCGGGCCGGTGATGACCGGGTTCTTGAGCCCGGTGATCTTCGCCACCGCGCCTTCGGGCGAGAGGTTGCCCTTGAGGATCGCCAGGTGGCCCTCGGCGTACATCGGATTGCCGATCGGGCGGATCACGTCCTGGTCGGCGCGCGGCTGGTCGGGCACGTCCTTGAGCACTTCGGCGATGGTCTGTCCGGTGATCGTGAGGCAGTCGCCGTGCAGCAGGCCGGCGTTCAGCAGCACCTTCATGACCTGCGGGATGCCGCCGGCCTGGTGCAGGTCGACCGCCAGGTACTTGCCGCTAGGCTTCAGGTCACACAGCACCGGCACCTTCTTGCGCATGCGCTCGAAGTCGTCGATCGACCAGTCCACGCCGGCGGCATGCGCAATGGCCAGGAAGTGCAGCACCGCGTTGGTCGAGCCGCCGGTGGCCATGATCACGGCCACCGCGTTCTCGATTGCCTTCTTGGTCACGATGTCGCGCGGCTTGATGTCCTTCTTGATCGCTTCGATCAGCACCTTGGCCGATTCCTTGGCCGAGTTGGCCTTCTCCTCGTGCGGGTTCGCCATGGTCGAGGAGTAGGGCAGCGAGATGCCGAGCGCCTCGAAGGCCGAACTCATGGTGTTGGCCGTGTACATGCCGCCGCAGGAGCCGGTGCCCGGGATCGCGCGCATTTCGATCTCGCGCAGGTCCTCGTCGCTCAGGTTGCCGGCGGCGTTCTGGCCGACCGCCTCGAACACGCTCACGATGTTCAGGTCCTGACCCTTGTACTTGCCCGGCAGGATGGTGCCGCCGTAGACGTAGATCGCCGGCACGTTGGCGCGCAGCATGCCCATCAGGCCGCCGGGCATGTTCTTGTCGCAGCCGCCGACCACCAGCACGCCGTCCATCCACTGGCCGCCGACGCAGGTTTCGATGCAGTCGGAGATCACTTCGCGGCTGACCAGCGAGTACTTCATGCCCTCGGTGCCCATCGCCATGCCGTCGGAGATGGTCGGCGTGCCGAAGACCTGCGCGTTGCCGCCGGCTTCCTCGATGCCCTCGATGGCCGCATCGGCCAGCCTCTGCAGGCCCGAGTTGCAGGGCGTGATGGTGCTGTGGCCGTTGGCGACGCCGACCATCGGCTTCTTGAAGTCGCCTTCCTGGTAGCCCATGGCGTAGAACATCGAGCGGTTCGGCGCTCGGCTCTTACCTTCGACGATGTTGGCGCTGCGGCGGTTGATCTTGATCGGTTTCGTGTCCATCGTGCTTCTCGCGTTCGTGATCGGGGGACGCCAAGTATCGGACGATTGATTGATTGCTTCCAATCCTATTTTTCGGTGCTATTGATATGCTCGGCATATGAAAGAAGCGCAGATCGACCTGCGCGCCTGGCGCCAGTTCGTGGCCGTCGCCGAAGAGCTGCACTTCGGACGGGCCGCGCTGCGCCTGCACATGACGCAGCCGCCGGTGACGCAGGCCATCGCCCAGCTCGAGCAGACGCTTGGGGTGCTGCTGTTCGACCGCACGCGGCGCCGGGTGGCGC
>NZ_JBFUIU010000877.1:0-3562 GCF_056401695.1 Variovorax sp. P4_D9 | reverse complement strand
GCCTACGACCTCGTGCCCGCACCCGTGGTCAGCCTGGAGAGGCGCGACCTGGCGTTGACCGTCGGCGACTACGGTCGCACAGCCAGCATCTACAACCTCCTGTCGCAGGCGGGGCGTTTCGGCTTGTCGGCCGAAGAAGCGCGCGGGCAAATCGATCGACTCGTCGATGTCGTTCGGCATTGGCGCGACAGCTTCTTCTCCTGTGGTGTGTCGGCCGAGGACATCGACTACATCGCCCCGGCCATCCTGCCTGACTGCTTCTTCTTCGAAAGGCGTCCCGATGCGTGAGGAGCGATGTCGGTTTGTACCTTCGGTCAAACCAGTTCGCTGTCCAAGCGGATCCTGCTATGACATGGACACGCCATGAGTAGCCCTGCAGACAACTACAAGGGCTTCAAAGATTTGGCCAACGCTCAGGTTGAAGGTACCGACTACCGCATCCAAGTGCGCGTGAACGCGGGTTCGTCGATGGCCGTGATAGCCCCGCACGGGGGCGGTATCGAGCAGTACACATCGGACATTGCACGCGGCATTGCCGGGGCGGATTTCAACCTCTACCTCTTCGAAGGAATCCGCCGTGCCGGCAGCTATGCCGCGCTCCATCTGACCAGCCACAAGTTTGACGAGCCGCGATGCCTGGCGTTGCTGTCCAACTGCGATCATGTGGTCGCGATCCATGGATGTGGCGGTGATGCGCACAGCCGCTCGTTGGCGGTCTCGATGAACCCTTGAAGGCCGCGGTGGCAAGGACGGCGCGATGATCTCGCAGCGATAGCCGCGCCGAGTCAGCTCTCGATTCAGCCCGTAGCCAGTGGGGCCGGCCTCATAGACCACGCTCACCTGCCGCGCCGGACCGTACTTGCGCAGCGTCTTGCGCACCCCTTGCACGTCAGGCCCGAGGGTGCCTACGAACCGGCTCGGCTCTCGTCCACACAAACGGCAACAGCAATGCTGTCCTTGTGCGCATGATCATGTCTAGACGAAGCCGTCTAAGAGCCAGAGATGTCCGATGGAAGTTGTCAACATGTCGCAAGCGAAATCGTCGTTGCCACGCCTGGTGGAAGCCATCGCGTAGGGGCGAGAGTGCGAAATCGTCATCGCCCGAGGCGGTCGGCCTGCGGCCAAGCTTGTTCCCCTGGAGTACGTTCCGACAGGAAGACGCATTGGAGTAGCCAAGGGCGCGTTTCAGGTGCCCCGACTCCATCGATGCGCAAAACAATGAATTGGCGGAACTGTTTTTCGGAGGCGGTAACTCTTGAACGTTCTGCTCGACAAGCACGTGGCACTGGGAGCTAACCAAGCCATCGTTGAAACTGTGACACGGATGACGCATGACTGCTGCCGCATTGCTGGCAGCCGGCTCGGTCCATATCGGCGGCGCCTTCACCTCCGGGCCGACGCCACCGAGTTCTCTACCTGAAGTCCCGGCTCGACACCCGAAGCTCGCCCAACAGCAGCGTGTGATTCCAGAGGTGCGCTGCAATCAGCGAGTTCACTCCTTTCTCGCTCTGCCACGTGCCTTGCACCGTCAGCAAGCGCGACTGACGCAGCACCGAACGCTGCGCTTCCGCGAGCTTCGGCCAGACGATGATGTTCACCGTGCCGGTTTCGTCCTCGAGCGTCGCGAAGATCACGCCCTTCGAGGTACTGGGCTGCTGGCGGTGCGTGACGATGCCGCTGGCCGTGACCTGGTCGCGATCGCGGGCCCGGGTGCGAAGCTCCTCGGCCGTTCGGATGCCCAGCTCGGCCAGGCGATGCCGGATCAGTGCCAGCGGATGGCGCCGCAGGCTCAGGCCCATCGAAGCGTAGTCGTCCGCAACTTCCGCGCCTTCCGTCGGCTCGGCGAATGCAAACGGATCCTCGGTCGTCCGCGCGGTGCGCAGCATCTCGGTCGGCCGGGTGTCCACGCCTGCGGCTTCCCACACGGCGTCTGGCCGCCGGCCGGACAAGGTCAGCAGCGCGTCGGCGCCGGACAGACACTTCAGGTCGTGGGCGTCCAGGCCCGCGCGCTTGACCAGGTCCTCCACGCTCGCGAAGGGCCCGTTCTCCCTCGCGGCCACGATGCGATCCGCAGCCTTCTCGCACATGCCGACGATGCGCGAGAGCCCCAGGCGCACCGCGCGCAGCGGCGTTGCATGACTGGCATCCCAGCGGGGCAGGGCCGGGGCCCGCGCCTCCTCCTCGAGGGTGCTGAGCCAGTCGCTGACCGTGACATCGACCGGCCGCACGACGACGCCATGCTCGCGCGCATCGCGCACGAGTTGCGCCGGTGCATAGAAACCCATCGGCTGGCTGTTGAGCAGGGCCACGAGGAAGGCGTCCGAATGGTGCCGCTTCAGGTAGCAGGACACATAGACCAGCAGCGCGAAGCTCGCCGCATGGCTCTCGGGGAAACCGTAGGAGCTGAAGCCCTCGACCTGCCTGGCCATCTGCCCCGCGAACTCGGCCGTGTAGCCCTTCTGCAGCATGCGCTCGACGAGCCGGCGCTGATGCACCTCGAGCCCGCCGCGCTTGCGCCAGGCGCCCATCGCGCGGCGCAGCTGGTCGGCCTCGCCGGCCGTGAAGTCGGCGGCCAGCATCGCGATCTGCATCACCTGCTCCTGGAAGATCGGCACGCCCAGTGTGCGCTCGGTCGCCTGCTTGATTTCTTCACTCGGGTAGGTCACGGGCTCCTCGCCGGCGCGGCGCCGCAGATAGGGATGCACCATCCCGCCCTGGATCGGCCCGGGCCGCACGATCGCCACCTGGATTACGAGGTCGTAGAAGCGCCTTGGCCGCATGCGCGGCAGCATCGTCATCTGGGCGCGGCTCTCGATCTGGAACACACCCACCGTGTCGGCCTTGCAGATCATGTCGTAGGTGGCCGGGTCTTCGGCCGGCACCTCCTGCATGCCAAATGGCTTGCCGAGCTTCATCGACACCAGGTCGAG
Organism: Variovorax sp. P4_D9; assembly: GCF_056401695.1. Classification (NCBI taxonomy): domain Bacteria; kingdom Pseudomonadati; phylum Pseudomonadota; class Betaproteobacteria; order Burkholderiales; family Comamonadaceae; genus Variovorax; species Variovorax sp. P4_D9. The sequence continues at coordinate 632 of NZ_JBFUIU010000877.1, read as the reverse complement.
CGCGCGATGGATGGCCGTGAGCATGCCGAGCGCCAGCACGTCGACCTTGATCAGGCCCAGCGCATCGAGGTCGTTCTTGTCCCACTGGACGACGCTGCGGTTCTCCATCGAGGCGTTCTCGACCGGGACCAGGCGGCTGAGCTTGTCGCGCGCGATCACGAAGCCGCCCGGGTGCTGGCTGAGATGCCGCGGGAAGTCGCGCAACTCGTCGGCCAGGTGCAGCCACTGCTGAACGCGCGGGTTCGTCGGGTCGAGTTCGTTCTCGAGCAGGCAGGCCTCGCTGATCCACTGTTTATCCGTGCCGTAGGCGGTCTTGGCGAGGCGGTCGACCACCTCGAGCGCGAAGCCCAGCGCCTTGCCGACGTCGCGGATCGCGGACTTGCTGCGGTAGGCGATCACGACACCGGTCAGCGCCGCCCGGTCGCGCCCGTACTTCCGGTAGATGTACTGCATCACCTCCTCGCGCCGCTGGTGCTCGAAGTCGATGTCGATGTCCGGCGGCTCCTTGCGCTCGACGCTAATGAAGCGCTCGAAGAGCACGCTCATGCGCTCGGGGTCCACCTCGGTCACGTAGAGGCAGTAGCAGATGGCCGAGTTGGCGGCCGAGCCCCGGCCCTGGCACAGGATGCCGC
>NZ_JBFUIU010000876.1:0-3571 GCF_056401695.1 Variovorax sp. P4_D9 | reverse complement strand
ATGTTCAGAAGGGCGTCGATGCTGGCAAGGATCTGAATACAGTCTACAAAGACACGTTTGCTGCAATGAAGCCCAAGTACGGCCACTGGGTGATTTTTGACCACTRCATGCCGTTCGACGTCACGCGGTGCTACGACGAGGTGACCCAATACACCGACCCCCGCATCTGGACGGCCGAGCGGGACGTCGAGATGTGGAAGACCTTGGAAGGCTAACGCCTTCGCTCGCAAGAGCAATCAACGAAATCTGTAGTTGTCTCGCCGACGCCAAGTCGGCGCGGCGGGGATTGTACGCCCAAGCGCTTCGCAGCGGTCGACGATCCTAGCCACGCATCACGTCAAGGAGCCCATCGTGAACGATCGCCTGACCACGGAACGCCGCTACCAGGGTGGCTTCGGCAACGAATACGCCACCGAGGCGGTGGCTGGCGCGCTCCCGCAGGGACGCAATAGCCCGCAGCGCGCCCCCTTGGACCTGTACCCCGAGCTGATTTCCGGCACTGCGTTCACCGCACCGCGCCATGAAAACCGCCGCAGTTGGCTGTATCGCCGCCAACCATCGGTGGTGGCTGGCCGGTATCAGCCCTACGGACAGTCCACCTGGCTCACCGGAGGGGACCGCTCCCAGGCGCTGCCGCCCGAGCCGATGCGCTGGCATCCGACCCCGCTGCCAGCCAACGTGGCCGACATCGACTTCATTGATGGGGTTCACACCCTGGCCGCCAACGGTGATGCCGACGCCCAGCACGGCGTCGCGGCCCATATCTACTTGGCGGGACGCTCGACGGAGCGCCGCGCCTTCGTCAACGCCGATGGCGAACTGCTGTTCGTCCCGCAGTTGGGCCGGCTGGCAATCACCACCGAAATGGGCGTGCTCGAAGTCAAGCCCGGCGAGATCGCTCTCGTGCCGCGCGGCGTCGTCTTCAAGGTCGCGCTGCCGGATGGACCTTCGCGTGGTTACCTCTGCGAGAACTACGGTGCGCAGTTCCGCCTGCCGGAGTTGGGGCCGATCGGCTCGAATGGCCTTGCGAACGCGCGCGACTTCCAGGCGCCGGTCGCGGCATTCGAGCATGAGGAAAGGACACCGTACGAGCTGGTGAAGAAGTTTGGCGGCCGCTTCTGGACGGCGCCCACCAGCCAGTCGCCGTTCAACGTCGTCGCCTGGCACGGCAACCTCTCGCCGGTGAAGTACGACACGGCGAACTTCATGACCATCGGATCGATCAGCTTCGACCATCCGGACCCGTCGATCTTCACGGTGCTCACCTCGCCGAGCGACACGGCCGGCACGGCCAACTGCGACTTTGTGATCTTCCCGCCGCGCTGGCTGGTGATGGAAGACACATTCCGTCCGCCTTGGTACCACCGCAATCTCATGAGCGAGTTCATGGGTCTGGTCTATGGCGAGTACGACGCCAAGCCTGGCGGGTTCAAGCCCGGCGGTGCCAGCCTGCACAACGCGATGGTGCCGCACGGGCCGGACGAAGAGGCCTTTGAGAAGGCGAGTAGCGCAGATCTCAAGCCGCAGAAGCTAGACAACACCTTGGCCTTCATGTTCGAGAGCCRCTACCGCTTCATTCCGACTGAGGCGGCGCTGAAGAGCCCTGCGCTGGATACCGCTTACGCCGACTGCTGGGCAGGCCTGAAGGATCAGTTCAAGACCGTTTGAGCCTGAAGAAGAGAAGAGACAAACATGCACGAAATCGACGCCACACACGACCCGCTGCTGACGAGCTGGGTCTCTTCCGCCAATGAACCCGGCGGCGACTGCCCGATTCAGAACCTGCCCTTCGGGCGTTTCCGTCGTACCGGTACTCAGGACGGCTGGGCTATCGGCGTCGCGATCGGCGACCAAGTCCTGGATCTACGTGCCGCCGGCCTGATCGACACCGACGACATGAACGTCCTCATGGCTGCCTCTCCCGATGCGCGGCAGTCCCTGCGCCGTCGCCTCTCCGAAGGACTGCGCGAAGGAAGCGGCCAGCGGCCAGCTTGGACCCGGGCGCTGGTGCCGCAGGCGCAATGCGAATACACCGTGCCATGCAAGGTCGGTGACTACACCGACTTCTATACGAGCGTCCATCACGCCACCACGGTCGGCAAGCAATTCCGTCCCGACAATCCGCTGCTGCCGAACTACAAGTGGGTGCCCATCGGCTACCACGGCCGCGCCTCGTCGATCGGCGTGAGCGGCGGCACCTTCAAGCGGCCGCGYGGCCAGACCAAGGCGCCGGACAGCGACTCTCCGAGCTTCGGGCCTTCMAAGCGTCTGGACTACGAACTCGAGCTCGGATGGTTCATCGGCCAGGGCAACACGCAAGGCGACCCGATCGACATCAGCAGGGCTGAGGCGCACCTGTTCGGTGTGGCGCTCTTCAACGATTGGTCCGCACGCGACATTCAAGGCTGGGAATACCAGCCGCTCGGCCCGTTCCTCTCGAAAAACTTTGCCAGCACCCTCTCGCCGTGGATGGTGACGATGGAGGCGCTGGCGCCTTTTCGTGCGCCATTCGAGCGAGCCGGCGAGGACCCGCAGCCGCTGCCGTACCTTGACTCGCCCGCCAATCGCGCGCAAGGAGCTCTCTCCATCACCCTCGAGGTGCTGCTGCAGACCGCGAAGATGCGCGATGCCGGCGAAGCACCGGTGCGACTGGCGGCCACCAACACCACGCGCGCTGCTTATTGGACGCCAGCGCAATTGGTGGCGCACCACACGGTCAACGGCTGCAATCTTCAACCTGGTGATTTGCTGGGTTCCGGCACTCTGTCGGGTCCGAATCCCGACGAGGCTGGCTCCCTGATGGAACTGACCGCCGGCGGCAAACAGCCTGTGGCACTGCCCAACGGTGAGCTTCGCTCGTTCTTGGAAGACGGCGACACATTGATTCTGCGTGGCTGGTGCGAATGCCCCGGCGCAGTGCGCATCGGGTTGGGAGAGTGTTCCGGGACTGTGGTGGCATCATGAAAAAGCCCGTCCCCCTCGATCAGGCGGTCGCGATGGTTCCAGAGGGAGCCGTTGTGATGATCGGTGGGTTCATGGGTGTCGGCAGCCCGCTGCGCCTCATCGCCGAAATGGTTCGCCAGCGCCGGGGCGATCTGACGCTGATCAGCAACGACTCTGCCAGGCCAGGGGTCGGCGTCGGCCGGCTCATCGATGCGGGACTCGTAAAAAGGCTCATCGCGAGCCACATCGGGACGAACGCGACGACACAGCAACTCATGCTGGACGGCCGGCTTGAGGTGGAACTGGTGCCTCAGGGCACGCTGGCCGAACGCATACGCGCCGGTGGTTTCGGGCTCGGCGGCATCTTGACGCCTACGGGCGTCGGCACTCTCGTCGCAGAAGGCAAGCGCACCTTGGAAGTCGACGGCCGCCAGTACCTTCTGGAGACTGCGCTGAAAGCTGACTTCTCCTTCATCAGCGCAAGGAAGGCCGACTACTACGGCAACCTGGAGTATTCGCTCACCGCCAGGAACTTCAACCCACTGATGGCGATGGCGGCCACGACGACCATCGCTGAGGCGGAAAGCATCGTTCCCGTCGGAATGATCAGTCCGGACTCCGTGATCAC
>NZ_JBFUIU010000875.1:0-3571 GCF_056401695.1 Variovorax sp. P4_D9 | reverse complement strand
TCCGAACTCGGCTTCGTGCCGGTCAAGGCCACGCCCGACGAGGTGCGACAGCGTGTGCGCTCGGATGTCGCCACGCTCGCCGACATGGTCAAGCGGACCGGCGTCAAGCCCGACTGACATCCACCCGGAACGAAACCCATGATCAACGACATCTTCATCTTCGACAACGTCATCCACCTGTCCGACATGTCGACGCCGAATCTGCGCGACGATGTACCCGACGCCCGGCAGACCCGCGACCAGATCGTGCGGCAGATCGGCGGCTTGCGCTGGCCCGGGCCGGCACCGCGCAACGAGCCGGACTTCGACTGGTTTCGCCGATGGGAAGTCGAGGACATGTACCAGTTGGTCTTCGAAGGCTCTCCCACCGACATGGCGATGGCCCAGGTGGTTCCGATGTTCGACTGGTTCAAGGATTGGGAGTCGCCCATCGTGCTCCAGCACGCCATGGCGGCGGCTTACCCCGACCGCGTGATGTTCTGCGGCGGTGTCGACCCGATGGTCCGCGGGCTCGACGATGCGCTGCAGCAGATCGACCACCAGGTGCATGACATGGGCGCGCGATCCTTCAAGTTCTACAACGCGCATCAGCGGCTGGAGGATTGCTGGCGCTGCGACGACGAGAAGATCGCCTACCCGATGTACGAACGCGCGCTGGCGGCCGGCGTCGACGTGCTTCAGTTCCACAAGGGCAACCCGTGGGGACAGCAGAACATGGAGAAACTGAGCCCGATCGACCTGCAGGCGCCGGCCCGCGACTTCCCGAACATCCGTTTCATCGTGCATCACCTCGCCCTGCCCTACTTCGAGGAAATGGTGTCGATCACTGCGCGCTTTCCGAACGTCTATCTGTCGATGGCCGGCTACATGTCTTTCTATCGGATCGCGCCGCGGCGCGTGCAGGAGTACCTGGGCCGCCTGCTGCAGGTCGGCGGCGCCGACAAGCTGCTGTGGGGCTCCGAAGCCGCGTTGGCCGGCGGTCCGACGCCATCCATCGAGGCCTTCCTGAACCTTCAGATACCCGACGATCTGCGCAGCGGCTACGGCTATCCGCAGATCACGCGCGCCGACAAGAAGAAGATCTTCGGCGAGAATTTCGCGCGCCTGATGGGCGTGGACATCGAACAGAAGAAGAAGGAACTGGCCGGCGAAAGGACGACGTCATGACGGCCGCGGCGATCGATCGGCAGATGCTGGCGCGCCGCATCGATTCGATCAATAGGCTGATCCGCTCGCATGCGGGCGGCATCGAGCTCGATGGCGTCGACGACACCGGCGAGGTGCGCGTGCGCTACACCGGCATGTGCACCGGCTGCGACTTCCGGCCCGTCACCACGGCCGGCACCGTCGAACCCGCGCTGCGCGACGTGCCAGGCGTGAGCCGGGTCGAGGTCATCGGCAGCCGGGCATCGGCCGACGCGCTGCAGCGCATCGAAGTTGCGGTCGCGCAGGGCCAGGCGGCGGCGCGGGCCGTACGGCTGGTTCGGCGCATCGAGCAAGCGGCCGGCCCTTTCGAAGGAGGCCGCGCATGAAGCTCGCCACCTTCGTCCATCCCGTCACGGGCGACGCGCGCGCGGCGGCGCTCGAGACCGTCCAAGGCGCGCAATGGCTGGTGGACATCGCCGACGCCCATGCAGCGCTGGCGCGCACCGTCGGCGATGCGACGCGGCCGCTGCCGAGCGAGATGCGGAAGCTGCTCGAAGGCGGCGACGCCGCCATCGACGAAGCGCGCCGATGCGTGGCGTTCGCGATCCGGTCCGAGCTTGATTCATCGATGCACCGCCATGGCGAAGTGCGGCTGCTGGCGCCGCTGCCGAGGCCGCCCAAGATCGTCGCGATCGGCGCCAACTACCAGGACCACATCCAGGAAGGCCGTTCGACCGGCGCCCTCGACCGACCCTTGCCGCCCTACCCGCCCGCCTTCCTCAAGATGTCCTCGGCGGTGGTCGGCCCCGACGCGCCGATCGTCTATCCGCGCTTCGGGGACGAGCTTGACTACGAGGTCGAGTTCTCGATCGTGATCGGCAAGCACTGCAAGGACCTGCCGCCCGAACGCTGGCTCGAAGCCGTGGCGGGCTACACGATCGTCAACGACCTGAGCCTGCGCGACGTGATCCTGCAGGAGAAGGAGATGGGCCTGGTGTTCGTCGGCAAGAATTTCCCTGGCGCCTGTCCGCTCGGGCCTGTCATCGTCACGAAGGACGAGATTCCAGACCCCGACGACTTGCGGCTGCAACTGCGGGTCAACGGGGTGGCGCGACAGGATGGTCGCACCAGCGACATGATTCACAAGTGCGCCGCGGTCGTTTCGTACTGGTCGAAGCTGGGGCTCGAGCCTGGCGATGTGGTGACGACCGGCACGCCTGGCGGTGGCGCTGGTTTCGGGCGCCGTCATCCAGAGCGGCTGCTGAAGGTCGGCGACGTGATCGAAGCCGAGATCGAAGGCATCGGCGTCCTGCGCAACACCRTCGTCCAGGGCCTGTCACCCTAGCCATTGATCTGGGCGATGCGCTTGAGCAGCCGGTTGAGCGTGTCGGTCTCGCCGCGGGTCATGCCCCGCGTGATCCACGCATCGCGTTCGAGGACGTAGGCGCGAAGCAGGCGCAGGGTGCGGCGCCCCTTGGCGGTGATCCGCAACTCGACGGCGCGCTTGTCGATGCGAGACGCCTCGCGCTCCACCAGCTCGAGCGACTCGAGTCTTGCGATCATCGGCACCAGGCTCGACTTGTCGAGCCCGATGGCGGTGGCCAGGCGGGTCTGGCCAAGGCCGGGATTTTGGTCGAGCAGCTCCAAGGTCTCGAAGCTGCCCGGGGTCAGGCTCGCGCCCTCGACCTCCATGGCGTAGTCCTTGAAGGCCCGCAGCTGCGCCATGCGAAGCTGCCGCCCGATCAGCCCGGGCAGCATGCCGAGCGCGAGCGGCGCGTCGGCTGCCGGGTTCTGCTCAATGGTTTCGTCTCGTTTCACGCCGTGCCCCGCTTCGATATCAATCGAAAATTATAGTTTGATATCAAACCTTGCCAGCGGCGGAGGCGGGCAGCATCGAGGCCAGCCGTTCCGATGCCGCTTCGGCGGTCCTGCGCGCTTGCCGCCATGGCTCACGCGAAGAGTGGGGACTGCACGACACCGTCGACACCATCGCACGCCTCACCGAGCTCGCGCGCAACTCCTACTCAGCCGCGTTCCGCAGCCACACCGTGATGGGAGCCCTTGCCCGGCACCGGGGACCTCGCCACGGTCGCCGAGCTGGTCGTCTCCTTGCTCGGCCCCTACTTCGAGCCTATTACATAAAGCTATTTACGGGATGTAATACTAGGTCAACCTCGATGCGATACCGGTCGGTACCAAGATCGCCTCCCTGTCAGTCCTGGAGTTCCTGGCACAACCGCTCGGGAACTGAGTGCTCGACGTCGGTCAGCCGCTCGCTGGGCGGCGCCTTCGGGAACATTAGAGCGCAGCCTCTAACAGCGCCGTTTCGGCATGAAATGTGCGGCGCTGCAGCATGAACAACCTACGGAACTTGCCAGACAGGATGCGCTGCGGACTGGAAGATCTCGTCGGTGAGATGGTGTAC
>NZ_JBFUIU010000874.1:0-3574 GCF_056401695.1 Variovorax sp. P4_D9 | reverse complement strand
GGATCGCCTTGTGCCGAGGCAAGGACAAGGCGTGTGTGCCCGGAAGCTGGCTGCTCAGCTTGATGGACTCCCGAAGGGCCAGCGAGAGCATATTCCCGATGTAGGCCAGCAGGTCGTTGCCCGTGGCCTCCGCGATTCGCCGGTGAAAGGCCAAATCGGGCTCCAGGAGTTCCTCCGGAGTCTTGGCGGCCTCCATGCCGCTGTAGGCATCGGCGATGCCCTGAAGTGCATCCGAACTCGCCACCTTGGCTGCCAGCGCGGCGGCGGCTGGCTCGAAGATGCGCCGCACCGTCAACAGCGTCTCGACAAATTCCGGTTGCGGCTTGGTCTGGATCAACCAGTACAACACGTCGGGATCCAGCAAGTGCCAATGGCTGCGAGCGCAGACGATGGCGCCGGCTCGTTGCTTCGAGATCACCAACCCCTTGGCGACCAGCACGCGGGTCGCCTCGCGCAGCACCGGCCGGCTCACGTCATAGGCGGCGCACAGCGACGCCTCCAGGGGCAGTCTTTCCCCGGGCTTGTATTCGCCGGAGACGATCCGCATGCCCAGATCCCGAACGATCTTCGAGTGCATGCTCTTGCGATCCGGCGGTTGCCGATAGCCGGGGTCACGGTGCGACGCTTTCATCTGCGAAAAAGCCCCATYGGAGGTTGCGATCAGCATGGGATTGTCACATCCAGCCCGCCGCACCGGAAGCGCTTCACGATGGCTTGCCGTTCGTCGTCACGATCACGTTCCACGAACCCGGCTTCAGGCGCGCCGTGATCCGCTGGCCGTCGATCTCGACGGCCGCCAGGCGGCTCGGCGAAACCTTGTCGGGCGACTCCTTGGTGTTGGTCGCCTTCATGTCCGAATGATGGAGTTCAAGTGCCTCGACCAGGCGCTGACGGTCACCCAATCCGCGCAGCTCGATGTTGATCTCCTGATCGTCGTTCAGGTGGCGGTTCAGCGCGAAGATCGCCGTCTGGCCCGTGCTGTCGTCGTGCACGACGCTCGCGCACAGGTACGGCACCTCGGGAAAGGTCTTGGCCGCATAGGTCGGCGATTGAATCACCGGCCGCAGCACCCGCCCCCGCGCATAGCGAGCGGCCTGCGCGAACGGATGAAAGATGGTCTGGCGCCAGGCCGGCCCGCCCGGCTCGGTCATGATCGGGCCGATCACGTTCACCAGTTGGGCCATGCACGCGGTCTTGACGCGATCGGCATTGTTCATCATCACGATCAGCGCGCCGCCGACGGCCAGCGCGTCCTCGTGGTTGTAGACCTCCTCGATCAGCCGGGGCGCCTGCGGCCAGCCGGGCTTGCGCCGGTCGTCGAGCGTGCGGGCCTTGTACCAGACGTTCCATTCGTCGAAGGACAGCATGATCCGCTTGTGCGAGTGCTTGCGCGACGCGACGCTGTCGGCCACCGCAACGATCTCCTTGATGAAGAGATCCATCTGGTCGATGTTGCCCAGGAACTCGGCGGTCGAAGCGTGCGGATTCTCGAAGTAGGCGTGCAACGAAATGAAGTCCACGTTATCGAAGCAGTGGTCCAGCACGGTGTCTTCCCACTGGCCGAAGGTCGGCATGTCGTGCTTCGACGATCCGCAGGCGGCCAGCACCACCGTCGGGTCGACCCAGCGCATGACCTTGGCGGTCTCCTGCGCAATTCGGCCGTACTCCTCGGCCGTCTTTGCACCCATCTGCCAAGGGCCGTCAAGTTCGTTGCCGAGACACCAGAACTTGATGTCATGCGGCTTCTCGTAGCCGTGTTCCTTGCGCAGCTCGGACAAGGTGGTTCCTCCCGGGTGGTTGCAGTACTCCAGGAAGTGCCGCGCCTCGTCCGGCCCGCGCGTGCCGAGGTTCACCGCGAACATCGGCTCGACCCCCGCCTCGTGGCACCAGTCCACGAATTCGTTGGTGCCGAACTGGTTGGTCTCGGTCGACAGCCAGGCGAGATCGAGCCGCGTCGGCCGCTTGTCCTTGGGGCCGACGCCGTCTTCCCAGTTGTAGCCCGACAGGAAGTTGCCGCCGGGGTAGCGCACGATGGTCGTGCCCAACTCCCGGGTCAGCGCCATCACGTCCTGGCGGAAGCCGCGCTGGTCGGCATTCGGATGGCCGGGCTCGTAGATGCCGGTGTAGACGCAGCGGCCCATGTGCTCGACGAAGGTGCCGAACACACGGCGGTCGAGTTCGGAGATGACGAAGTCGTTGTCAACGACCAAACGGGTAGAGATCATGTCTGACTTGAAGAAAAAATGACGATGAGTGGGGACGCGGCTTCAGCGCACCGAGTCGAGCAGCTTGTTGACGCGCAACTCGGCAGCGTCCTCGGTCTCCTGGACGGTCTTCTTGCTGAGCTGCATGGTGATCAGTTCTTCGCTGAGCGCCTGCTGCACGGCTGCGGCGCGCGGCACGTTGTGCGCCAGCCCGCGACCGATCGTCGAGATTTCGATGATCTTGTCGCGCATCGGCAGCGTCTCGAACGCGGCGCTGTCGTACACGCGCTTGTTGGCCGGAAGATGGCCCGTGCGCGCCCACTCGAACTCGTTGTCCCAAAGGAACTTCATGAAGGTCAGCGCAGCCTTTCGCATCTTCTCGTCCTTGGCGCCGCCCTTCAGCATGACCCAGGCGTGACCGTCGGCAAAGGTCGCGCGCTTGGCGAACAGTTGCGGGAACGGAATCACCAGATAGCCGCCATGGGCCGGCGAATCGGCCTTTTCGGAAGCCAGCATGTAGTCGTCGATGCGCCAGGTTCCAGTGAGCGCGACCGCGGCGTCACCCTTGAACCACGCCTGGTTGACGGCGCCGGAGTCGATGCCCTGCACCACCAGCCCTTCTCTGTAGAGCGTGCTCATCAGCTCCAGAACGGCCGTCACCTCCGGCGTGTGCATGTTGATGTGGGGCTTGGCACCCGCGGTGAACAGGCTCCCGTTCTGCTGGAACATCATCGAGAAGAAGGTCCAGGTGTTGGTCGGCACGCCGCCAGAGGTCGGCCATGCGAAGTAGGCCTTGCCCGTGGCCTGCTTGTACTTGCGCGCCTGGGCCAGCAGTTCGGCCGGCGACTTGGGCAGCTGCACCGAGCCGTCAGCGTTCACGAGGYCTGCCTTCTTGAGCAGGTTGGTGTTGATATGCCACAGCCACGACCAGGTGTCGAACGGCAGGCCATAGGTCTTGTCGTTCATGGTGACGCCCGCGCGCGCGGTGTCGGTGAAGTCGGCAGGACTGATGCCGACCGACTTGAGCTCGGCATCGATCGGATCGATCAGCTTGCGGTTGACGTAGTCGCCGATCGACGACTGGTGCATGACCGCGATCGTCGGCACGTCGCGCGCCACGATACGCGCCGTCAGCTGGTCGTAGTACGGCCCCCATTCGGCGATCTGAGGCTTGACGACGATGTTGTCCTTGTTGGTCGCGTTGAACTTGTTGACGAGCGTGGTGATGACGCCGCATTCGCCGCGCGCCGACYGGACGTCGGTCGACTTGCCGAAGTCGGCCTCGCAGGCCCCGAAGAATCGTGCGAGCGTGATCTCGGTCTTGTCCTGCGCGTGCACGGCCTGCAGGGCGGCCACCGCGAATGAAAGGG
>NZ_JBFUIU010000873.1:0-3574 GCF_056401695.1 Variovorax sp. P4_D9 | reverse complement strand
CCTCCACGAGCGCGTCGTCTATTGGGTCACCTGGTCCATCTGCGTTAACGCGAGGATGTTCGTCTGGAAGGCGATGCCGCCGCCCGCGCCAYGATGCCGCCATTGCTGATTGTTGGAAAACCAGTAATTGCCATTTCTGCTGCATCGTCTTTTTCCGCCGGGCACCGCTGCCTAAAGTTCGCCCCATCGATTCACTGTTCAAAAGGAAGCCAGGAAATGAAAGTCGTCAAAGCCGCCGCCGTGCAGATCAGCCCGGTGCTCTACAGCCGCGAAGGAACGATCGCCAAGGTCGTGCAGAAAATCCACGAGCTCGGTCGCCAGGGGGTGCAGTTCGCCACCTTCCCCGAGACCGTGGTGCCCTACTACCCGTACTTCTCCGCCGTCCAGACAGGCATGCAGCTCCTGGCCGGGACCGAGCACCTGAAGCTGCTTGAGCAGGCCGTGACGGTGCCCTCCGCCGCGACCGATGCGATCGGCGAGGCCGCGCGCCAGGCGGGCATGGTGGTGTCGATCGGCGTCAACGAACGCGACGGCGGCACGCTCTACAACACGCAACTGCTCTTCGATGCCGACGGCACGCTGATCCAGCGCCGCCGCAAGATCACGCCGACGCATTTCGAGCGAATGATCTGGGGGCAGGGCGACGGCTCGGGCCTGCGCGCCGTCGACAGCAAGGTCGGCCGCATCGGCCAGCTCGCATGCTTCGAGCACAACAACCCGCTCGCGCGCTACGCCATGATGGCCGACGGCGAGCAGATCCATTCGGCCATGTATCCGGGCTCCGCCTTCGGTGAAGGCTTTGCGCAAAGGATGGAGATCAACATCCGCCAGCATGCGCTGGAGTCCGGCGCCTTCGTCGTCAACGCGACCGCATGGCTCGACGCCGCGCAGCAGGCGCAGATCATGAAGGACACGGGCTGCGAGATCGGTCCGATCTCGGGCGGCTGCTTCACCACGATCGTCGCACCCGACGGCTCGCTGATGGGCGAACCGCTGCGCTCGGGCGAGGGCGAGGTGATCGCCGACCTCGACTTCGCGCTGATCGACCGCCGCAAGATGCTGATGGACTCGACCGGCCACTACAACCGGCCCGAGCTGCTCAGCCTGCTGATCGACCGCACGCCGGCCGCCCACTTCCACGAACGCCCGTCGGACGAGCTCCGCGCCGTCGTGGCCTGAACGAAAGGTGCCCCATGTCCGTCTCGACAAGCCTCCTCTCCGCGCGGCGCTGGCTGCTGCTGTTCGTCGCCGCCCTTTCGCTCGGCCTGATGTTCGCGACGCGCCCGGCCCAGGCCGCGGAGTCCGCGCTCGAGCACGGCGACGTCGTCGTGAACGGCGTCAAGCTGCACTACATCGCCGAAGGACAGGGCGAGCCCGTGCTGCTGATCCACGGGTGGCCGCAGAGCGCCTTCGCGTGGCGCAACGTGCTGCCGCTGCTGGCGAAGTCGGGCCACCGCGTGTGGGCCATCGAATACCGCGGCGCGGGGCGCAGCGAGAAGCCGGCCGGCGGCTACGACATCGACACCCTGGCCGAGGACGTCCACGCCTTCATCGAAGCCAAGCAGCTCAACAGCAGCGGTCGCGGCGTCGACATCGTCACGCACGACGTCGGGTCGTGGATCGGGCACGCGCTCGCGACCAACCATCCGAAGGACGTGCGGCGCCTCGTCCTGAGCGAAGTGCTGTTGCCCGCACCTGCGCCGGCCGCCAGCGGCGTGCCCAGCGACGCGGCCAACCTGCGCACCTGGCAGTTCTCGTTCAACCGACTCAACGATCTGCCGGAAGCGCTCGTGCAGGGCAACGAACGCGCCTACCTGTCCTTCATCTTCGACACCAAGAGCGTTCGCGGCTGGAAGATCGACCCGGCGATGCTCGATCAGTACGTCCGCGAATACCAGACCCCCGGCACACTGCGGGCGAGCTTCAACCTCTGTCGCGCGAACTTCTCCGAAGCCGGCATCGCGCAGGCGAAGGCGCGTGCCGAGAAGCGCGTGACCGCCCCGGTGCTGGCGATCGGCGGTGGCGGCGGCGTCCGCGACCTGTTGCAGAAGTCGATCCAGCCGATTGCGGACGACGTGCAGGGCGCAGTCCTCGCCGGCTGCGGCCACTTCCTTCCCGACGAGTGCCCGGACGAGTTCGCACGCGCGGTGACCGACTTCTGGTCGTCGCGCCGGTGACTCCCGCTTCGATCGGTTCGCACGAAACACATTGAAAGGCCAACCCATGTCTCGCTCATTCAATTGGAAGATCTTCACCCCGGCTTTGCTGGGCCTGCCGATCATGGCGACTGCGTCGGCGCAAGCACCGCAGCCGGAGATCGGATTCCTCCCCCTGGATTCCGGAATCACGCTCAGGCGGATGGTCGTGCGCAGCGCGAAGCCGAAGGGCACCGTAATCCTGCTGCACGGCTTTCCCGAAACGCTGTATTCGTACAGGGACATCTCGCGCCAACTGGCGAAAGACTACGAGGTTCACTCCTTCGACTGGCCGGGATACGGGCAGTCGTCGAGGCCGTCGCCGAGCGAGTTCTCGTATTCGCCGAAGGACTATGCGCGCGTGCTCGAGGAGTACATCGCCAAGTCGCGCATCGACACATCGCACCTGACCATCTACGCGACCGACATCGGCGGATTGCCGCCGCTGCTTCTGGCGCTACGGAAGCCGGACATCGCGAAGTCCATCATCGTCGGCGACTTCGCGCCCTTCGACCGGCCGCAGTACATGAACGAGAACCTGCAGGCGCTGAAGTCGAAGCCGTCTTCGGATGCGGTGAATGCCGCCATGAACAAGAACCGCGACGAGATCCTGGAGAACGCCTACCGGAGAGGCTTCGCGAAGGAAGAGCAGTTCGACATCTCGCCGGAGTTGAAGGCCGACATGCTCGCGGGGTGGAATCACGCAAGCATGACATCAGCCGACGCCTTCTATCACTACTACTCGCACTTCACGGAAGACCAGCAGTACTTCGAAGCCAACGTGAGTCGACTGAAGACGCCCGTCAGCGTCGTCTGGGGCGAGAGGGACTTCTATATCAAGAGCGAGATGGGCGCCGAGTTCGCCGGCAAGGTCGGCGTGCAGATGTCCATCCTGCCAAAGCTCGGACACTATCCACATCTGCAGGGCCCGAAGCAGACCGTCGCCGAGATTCGCGCATCGTTCGACAAGCAGCACTGAGCGAAGGGCTCAGAGAGTGAGAGTTTTTCTCCGAGCCCGTCAAACTGGCACGGGAATGGCTTCGCAGTTGGCATGACGACGCAGATTGATGCAAGCGAAGTGACCCGAGATGTGGCGCTGTTCGATGACCTACCGAAGCCGAGCGAGGCGCAGGTCGAGCAAGCGCGAGCACAGGACGCGAGTCGGCGCAGCCAATGCGCACCTCGAGTGCTGCAGCCCAACCGGTTGCAGATCGAGTTGCGCGCCTCGGATCTCGAATCGCTGCTGGGCGAGGACCATCGTGCGCGGTTGGTGTGGGGCTATGTCGAGCGGCAAGACCTGAGCGCGCTGTTCGAAGCGATCAAGGCGCGTGGGGCGGCCCCGGGGCGCCGGGCGATTGACCCACGCATCCTGTTCGCGC
>NZ_JBFUIU010000872.1:0-3576 GCF_056401695.1 Variovorax sp. P4_D9 | reverse complement strand
TCCACGCATCGCTCCGCTGATTTCTTAACCCATTGCCGGCGATCAGCCGGAGGAGACAAGTATGAACCGCATCGCATTCACCAACGTCCGCATCTTCGACGGCACCGGCGAAGACACCTATCTGGGCGACGTCCTCGTCGAAGGTAAGCGCATCGTCGAAGTGACCCGCGCACCGAAGCGCGTGAGCACCGACGACGCACGCGTCATCGAAGGCCGGGGCCGCTTCCTGATGCCCGGCATGACCGAGGCGCATACGCATTTCTCGTGGAACGACCAGCCCTCGCTGGCCGCCATCCAGTTCATGCCACCCGAGGAGCACATGCTGTGGTGCGTGCGCGTGGCCAAGCGATATCTCGACATGGGCTGGACCTCGGCGGTCGGCGCGGCCGCCGCCAAGCCTCGGCTCGACGTGGTGCTGCGCAATGCGATCGATGCCGGCGAATTCCCCGGCCCGCGCTACCTTGCAGGCAGCCAGGAGATCACCACCATCGGCGCTCTCGGCGACAACACGCTGCCGCACATGAAGTTTGAGGAACTGAGCTTCGGCAGCGTGTGCAGCGGCCCTGAGGACATCCGCAAATCGGCGCGCACCTTCATCAAGTACGGCGTCGACCACCTGAAGATCAACCTGTCCGGCGAATACATCGCCGGCCTGCCGGCCGAGATGTCGCCGTTTGCCGAAGACGAGGTGGCGATGCTGGCGCAGGAGGCCAAGCGCTACGGCAAGCGCATGGCCGCGCACGCCCGGTCGAGCGAGTCGGTGAAGCAGTGTGTTCGGCATGGCATCGAGATGGTCTATCACGCCAGCTTCGCGGATGAAGAGGCGCTCGACATGYTGGAGGCCGCGAAAGACAAGCACTTCGTAGCGCCGGGCATCGGTTGGCTCATTCGCACGACCTACAACGCCGCCGAGTTCGGCATCACCGAGGCCATCGCGACGCAGATGGGCTACAAGCGCGAGTTGGAGATTGCGTCCGCATCGCTGCGCAAGATGCACCAGCGCGGCATCCGCATCCTGCCGGGCGGCGACTACGGCTTCGCCTGGATGCCGCATGGCACCAATGCCAACGACCTCCAATATTTCGTGGACTACATCGGCATGACGCCGAAGGAAGCCTTGCTCGCTGCAACGAAGCTGGGCGGCCAGATCATGCTGCGCCCCGACGAACTCGGTCAGTTGAAGGCCGGCTTCCTCGCCGACATCGTGCTGGTCGATGGTGACCCGTTGAAGAACCTTGCCCTGTTGACCGACCCGGCCAAGGTTCAGCTCGTGATGAAGGATGGCGTGATCTACAAGGACTGCGCGACACCTGTTCCGGCGGAAGCGGCGTTGCATCTGGATGGCGCAAGTACGCCACTGCGCGACGAAGGGGTGAAAGAGGGGATTGCTGAAATGAATTGACCAAACCCATGCGCGGCGCATCGAACGCGCCGCGCGCACGCATTGTGAGTGAGACCAGTCATAGCAGGTGGGCTTACCTCTGACCGGTCATGGCCGCCGGGACCGCCTGTTCCCGAGGCGCGCTGACAGCTGCCATTGGACAACCAGGCCATCGGCCCGAAGGAGCGCTGACGGGTTCGGCTGCGAACTCACAGTCGCGGCCATAACCGGACATACGCACCCGCCTCCGAAATGAACCGGGAACCGACGTTGCGGGCGTGGCCCAGGACCTTCAAACAGATAAGGTCGAGGCGGTAAATCCGAGCCCGAGAGCGAAGCTACTCCGGAAACGCAATGGATCTGAGAGGCGATCTGATTCCGCCGCGCAGAGCCAGCGCCGGGGTGGTGCACCGCCGGCCGCTCTTGGCAATCACGCGGGTCACTTCGACTGAGCCAAATCGGTGCGGTGGATGACCTGTACGCCTCCTGGAAAGGAAAATGCTCCGGTAAATGAACCGATCGTTCCAGAAATGGTCTCCGTAAGACTATCGGGCTGGGTTTTGTATTTTAGTGTGTACCCGATGCTGTCATTCGTGGTTGTGCCGTTGCCGCTATTGGAATCATGGTATTGCCCGTCGGGACTCCCGGTGAGGTTTAAGACAAGTGTGGATGGGGAGCTGAAGAAGCAGCTGGGATCCGCAGAACTGAGCGTGCCCCGGACGGTCAAGTTCCAAGCATGCTCGTCCACGGCAACAATGTTCGCAAATGCCGGCCCGGAACAAGAAATAAATTGAATTGTTCCCAACTCGAAATCAAAAATAGTGGCCGAAAAAACCCTTGCATGACTCCAGTTTGGTCATCATAAGCTTGCGCGGCAAAAGGGTGCATGATTTTCTGTCGCATCCTTGCCCGCTGGCCGCCCTTGAGCTCGTCCTGAACTTCGCGACCTGGGTCCCGCCAGGCACAGGTTGCCTACCGAAAGCCGACTGTGAAGCGATAAGCAAAGCAGAGGCGATGCATGCTGTCAAATTGCGGATTCTCACGATGACCTACTCGTCAACATCTACTGTTCTTTGCATGCTTGGCTTTAGATGCACCAATGCCGTGCGCATCCATATGCGGCATTGGCACAAAAGCCAAGGCCAGCGGATGATTTCTTTGGCTTCGCGCCGTTGTACGCTGCGTCAATATTTAATATTTGCGTCCAAAATATCAAATGCGCGAGACGCCGAATCGAATAATCTAAGAAGGCGATGATTATTTTAGATTATTAAACGAGTGAGGTAGCCTTCCGCATGGAGCCACGGCCGCCAGGCGCCTACGGCGGCACTTCCGTGATCGAAAGGCTCTTCGGGATGTGTGGAAATTGACAGAGCCTGGAAATTCCTGTCGGAACGGGCTGCCGCCAATTTGCGTATGCGCCTGGGTCGACCCGAATCCGTAAATTCGTCCGAATTCCTATTTCAACCCTGCCACCTGAAGAAACATGACCCATCTCGATGATCCTCTGGCCCTCACGGGAAGCACGGCGAGCGTTCAGCGCCACGGCAGCGGCGAGCAGCAGCTCGCCCTTGCCAACAAGCGCTTGACGCTTGACGTTAGGCGAGTCAGGACATCGCCGCGTCGAGTGATTGAGAGCAGTTCCGCAGCGCCTGACGCGCCGGCATGGCCGAAGACACTGCGGCGGCCGGCATTACGCTTCCCCCACCGATGCGGCCTTCGCGCCTACGGCTGAGACGTCGCCGCATCGGACCCATAGCAGCTGTACACGCCATCCGTGCCCAGCCACACCCGCCACCGGGCTGATCTCCGATACCGAACCCACTCGAGACCGGAAATGCGCCCGGCCGCGTCACTCGGCGGGGTGTCCAGAGGCGGCAGTGGACTGGTCGGAGGCGCTCCGTTCGCGRCCACTCTGCCCACGGGAATTCATTCGCCACCGGAAGCCCTCCGGGCGCGGGCTCAGATGTTGTCCGGTCGCGGAAATGCTTCGGTGGCGGAAATGTTTCTCTGTGGCGGCTCAACCCTGCGTCCGCTTGGTGCGTATCCTTGCTTCTGCGTTTTCCCGATGGGGTATTTATCTTGTCGCGCGTCTGGATCACACTCCGTGTTGGCGGGCGCAAAGCGCCCATTTCCCATCCACCAGCCATAAAGGCCAGCCATGAACGACACGAGATTCCGGTTTGGGCGCGCAC
>NZ_JBFUIU010000871.1:0-3584 GCF_056401695.1 Variovorax sp. P4_D9 | reverse complement strand
CTGTCCGGCAGAATGCGGCCACAAGGAGACGTTCGCCCAAGGCAGAATCGCATCGGTCACGTGCTCTCCTGGCTCAGTCAATGATCCGGTCAGCGCGCCTCTGCAGCTCGGTTGGGACGCTCACCCCGAGTTCGCGGGCGGCCTTAAGGTTGACCACGAGCTCGCGCCTGGTCACGACTTCCACAGGCATTTCACCGGGCTTGGCACCCTTGATAATTCGATCGACAAACGATGGTACGTGTGGCCAGGTGTCCGCGACATTGGTACCAAAGCTCAGGATGCCCCCAGCGTCTGACGACCCGGCTGAAAACATGGAGGGCAGCCGGTTCGCAGCCGCCAGTTCGCCGATGCGCTTGCGATGGAACAGTGTGACCGGCACCTCCAGGACCAGCAACGCTTCAGTTCCCTCATCGACCATCGTCTTGAAGGTCGTTTCGAAATCGGGCGTGGGGCCGCGTACCTTCAGCAGCTTCGGCTCAAGTCCGAGTGCCTTTGCCGCAGCGATGTTGGCGCGCTCGATTGGAGCCAACCCACTTGCGTCAGCGCCGGGAATGTCTTGGTCGCTGAGGATCGCAATGCGAGTCAGGCCGGGGCATAGGGATTTCAATAGTTCCAACTGAAGGCGTGCCTGCTGGGGATCGTTGTTGGTGATCCCGGTGGCGTTTCCGCCGGGACGATCCAGGCTCGCGACAAATCCCACGGCCACCGGGTCGGCCACGATCGCAAACACAGTTGGAATGGACTTCGTGGCTCGGTGCACTGCGCTGGAAGCGGGGCCCCCAAAGGTGGCGATGACGTCCACGTTCAGACCTACCAGCTCTGCGGCAAGCCCTGGCAGTCGATCAAGTTTTCCCTCGGCATAGCGAGGCTCGAAGATGACGTTCTTTCCCTCGAMGTAACCGAGGCGAGCGAACCCTGTTCTCACCACCTCCATGGCGACGTTGTTCGCCGCCGCTCCATTCATGAGAATGCCAATCCTGGGCGTTCCGGTGGGCTGCTGGGCATGGGACGCTCCCAGGAGGAATCCCGCCAGAGCCAAGACACCCACACGAGCGATGCGCTGAAGGTCCATGTTTCCCTCCTGTGTCCATTCAGATCACGTGCCCTGAATTTCGCAGCCGACTGAAATCAACGAGCGGAAAGGCCAGGGCCCCGCATTCGCTCGCTGAAGTCCAAAGGGAGGCAGCGCCACGGCGAGTGGACTCCAACTCACTATGGAACGCAAGCGGCATTCCGTTCGCTTGGCGTGCGAACCATGCATCTACGGATGCGGTCTTTTCAGAGGGCAGTGAATTTCCGCTTCGGGCCCAACGACGCCGACCTGGCTGTGCCAGGATGCGGCCAGAAGTGGACCTTCTTGACGCGCCGCAAGCTCGGCCTGATCCGATGGGATTTCGCGTTCGCCACACCTGAGCCTAGCGCTCAACCACGTTCAGCGACGCGATGAACGCATCCACCGCTTCGGTGTAAGGCCCAGGCCGCCCCAGCTCAGCATTGACCTGCATATGGTTCAGAGACTGCGGCAGGACTTCCGCCCGGCCGCCAAAGGCGCGCACTCTGTCCGCGAAGCGGAGACTATGGCCGCAAGCGTCGTCGCGCCGCGGCTGGGAACACACCAGCAGCATGGGGAGAGGGCGGTCCCCGGTGGAGAGGGCCTCCGTGGGCGAGGATGCACGCCACACCCCGGGATCGGCACCGAACGCCTGGTCGTAAAGCGGCAGGTGCCGCCGCTCCATCAGCGCGCGCGTGTCCAGCGCGTCGGCGCTGTCCAGGACCACAGTGCCGCGCCAGGGCGCCGCACCTGCGGCGCGTGCGAACCGTGACGATGCGCTCACCAGCGCCCCCAGGTGCGCGCCGGCCGAATGGCCCATCAGCACGATGGCGTCTGGATCGGCGCCCCAGCTCCTGGCCTGCCGCTGCACCAGCGCAATCGCCTGCGCGATGTCACCGGCCTGTTCCGGAGGGCGCACCTGCGGCGTGAAGCGGTAGCCCACCGAAACCAGGATCCAGCCGCGCTCCACCACCCAGTGCGCCACCTTGGCGTCGACCACCCGTGGCATGGCCTTGTCGCCGCCCCCCCAACCGCCGCCATGGACCATCACGAGCACCGGTCCTCGCGGATGCGCCGGCCGGTACACGTCGATGCGCTGGAGCGGCTCCGGACCGTAGGGCAGGTCCGCGAGGCGCGATACGCCCGGCGGCACGGCCGGCGCGAAGCGCTGGTCCATCTGCTCCATAGTGCGCGCCCCGTGTTGCGCCTGGGAATGCGTGAAGCCGCAAGCTGCCGCGGCGAGGAGCAGGGTGGACAAGGCGACGGTCGCTTTCATGAGCGGCTCCTTAAATGACAGACGATGGTAGCGCCGGCGACGGGCTACTTGGCTCGGCGCCCCAATGGACTTGCGCGAGGCTCCCGACGCCCGCTTCGAGGGAATTTCCACACACCCTCGGCCAGAAGCGGGCCTACCTTGATGCATGGACCATCACGCCATCGACGTTCGGCTGAAGGATGGTCGGTGCTTCGGCGGGCTCGTTGTGAAGGGTGATCAATGCGCCGGAAACCACGAGAGAGGGGGAACTGCTGGAGCCAAAATTCTCACTCCGCTGGCAGTCGGGACGACAATTCTCTGATGGACACGACAGACCACAGCCTGGAAAGCCTGTTTTGGCAACTTGGATTGCCGAGTACGAAGTCGGACATTGAACTGTTCCTCGCGCAGCATCGCCCGCTGAGCAATGAGGTTCGGCTCGCCGATGCTCCGTTCTGGACGCACGGCCAGGCGCAGTTCCTGCGCGAAGAAATTAACGAAGATGCCGATTGGGCCGAGATGGTGGACCGCTTGGACGTGCTGTTGCGTGAGTAGCTGAATCGATTGCGCCGCGCTCGTTCATGGCGCGTCCTCGGCCGCGTAGTGCGCTCAGGCGTTCTATATCGACAGCGCGGCTTCGAAGTGCGCGGACCGACCTTGTCAGGATGCCTACGAGAACCATCTTTTCATCACTTCGAAACCGCGATTGTCCGGCATTGCCTAGCTGCAAGCCGCGGGGACTCGGCAGGCCCTGGTCCTTCTTCCGTCTGGGTGACGCACGGCGTGTCGCCTGGTTCAATCCCCGCCCGCGCGCATGGTCTCGGCACTTCCACATCGCCGCCTTGGCGCCGGTATCGAAGCTGCGGCGAACGACTGGTTTCATTCGCGCCGAACTTCTGGTTGGGCCCAATGCCGACGTTTAGGCTCCCTCAGGACCGAACATTCCCTACGCGGTAGCCGTTACAAACACAGGAGAGGCGGTCTTGATGAAAAACAAGTATTCGAGTATACTGGAATCATGGAAGCTAAGCAAGTCGTTCATGGCCTCGCCGCGTTGGCCCACCCGTTGCGGCTCGAGGTGTTTCGAGCGTTAGTGGTCGCTGGCCAAGGCGGGCTCACGCCAGGCGTGATTCAGGCGGCACTGGACGTACCCCCCGCCACCTTGTCATTCCATCTCAAGGAGTTGGCGAATTCAGGCCTGGTGACCCAAGAGCGCGCCAGCCGCAACCTCATCTATCGAGCCGCGTACGAAAACATGAACGCGCTGCTCGGCTATCT
>NZ_JBFUIU010000870.1:0-3586 GCF_056401695.1 Variovorax sp. P4_D9 | reverse complement strand
CGTGGAAAGCCAGGCTCGCGCCACGCAGACGCTCATGCATGCCGATCAGATCCGTCGCCAGGACCGCAAGGTGAACGACGGCGGCGCTGCCGTGCAGGACTTCTTCACCCTTTTCACCGAGGGAGTCGACCAAACCCGGGGGATCGTGGCGATCGATCCCGATCAGGTGGACCACGCCGTAGTCGGCCTCGTCGCCGCCGCGGTAAAGCCACGCTCCCGGGAATTTGAAGGGCGGCCTGAAGCCTTTCTTGAATCCAAGGACACCCGTGTAGAACTTGAGGGACGCATCCAGCGTCGTCGTACGGACGGAGAAATGCGCCAGCTTGGTGATCCCATGCAGCTTCCCTAGTCTATCAGTTATCAATGGATAAATAATGGACTACTCCGGGCAAAGCTGCAAGATGCGCCTCGCTGCACGGCATCTCGCCGCTCAGCGGTGGCGCTGTGCCCTCAGCACGACAGGAACGCCGGCAATGAAGGCGTCGACACGCATGTCGATCAACCGATCGAGATTCTTCGGCGTCGGCAATTCGTAGACCCACTTGCGCACGCCAATGTAGAAGACGCTGGAGTGCATGGCCCAGATCAACTCGACTTCCTCATCTTCCTCCTGCGCATCGCGCGGTTCGGGGATTTTGTAGCTGTGACGCAACTCGCGGGCGATGACCATGAAGTGGCGCTCGCGCAGGCGGGCCAGGTATTTCTGATTGATGCCGCCTCGACTCAGGCCGGCATAGATGAAGATTCGCACCCACTCGCCCCGAAGAACGAAGCGCGCGTAGTCCTTCAGATAGCGTCGCAGCCGATCCGCGAACGGCACCGACCTGTCCGCCAGCCATTCTTCCCACTCGGGATTCCAGCGGCGGGTGAAAACGTCCTCGTACACCCTGTCGATCAACGCCTCCTTGGTCGGGAAGTAGCGATAGAGCAGCGGCTGGGTGATCCCGAGTTCACGTGCCAGATCGCGCGTGCTGGCGTCGAAGCCCTTGCGGGCAAAAAAAGCCGTGGCCGCCTGGAGAATCTGGTGCTCCCGATCTTCCGGCGCCAGACGCCGGCGCGGAGGCTGGGCGTCCAGGGCAGCGGACACGGAGAGATGGGCTGGAGACTTCTTTTGGGTCATGTGCCGTGGGATTCTGCCAATTTATTGATCATTTGATACCTCATGCAAAGCAGATCAAGGTTATGAAACGGCGAACGGCGGGCTTTGTACGCCAAGACGCCCGTCCAGGAAAAGCCCATGCTGTACCTGGCCCTGGTCGGTTTCACCGCTTGCGAAGCGTTGATGCGACTGCAATGGTCGCAGGTGCTGCCGCCTTGTCCACGGGAGAGGCAAGCCCTGCCCGGAAGGCCCGGCGCACGACCGCGGCACCCAGCCTGGATCAATCGAACACGCGCGGGTCGATCGCCACGAGGGCGCTGTTTCGATCGCGTTCCAGCGTGATCCCGGACATGAAGTCTTCGACGCCACCGCCGGCTGGCAGGTTGTTTGCCTCCTGCAGCCGTGCCCTCACGGTCGGTTCGATCAGCAGGCGGTTGATCTCGGCATTGAGCCGATGCACGATCCGATGTGGTGTGCGCGCTGGCACGAAGATGCCGAACAACGAATCGCGGTTGGCCGGCGCGAAGCCCAGTTCGGCCAAGGTAGGTACCTGGGGCAGTGCAGGCAGCCGAACCGGTGCGCCCACTGCAAGCGCTCGCAGTCGACCGTCGGCAATATGGCGCAGCTGCTGTGCGGCCACGTTGGTCGACAGAACTTCGAACTGCCCGCTCAGCGCATCGTTGAGTTGCGGCCCGCCTCCCTGATACGGAATGTGCGTGATATCCACGCCACTGAGCACGCGCACCTGCACGAGCACCAGGTGGCCCATTGTCGCAACGCCCGAACTGGCCCATCTCACCGCGCCGGGCCGGGCGCGCGCCAGCGTCACCACGTCCTCGAAACGCCGCCCCTCGAAGGCCGGCGTGCCCACCACCAGCACCGGCGTGCGCATCACGCTGACCACCGGCAGCACYGCATGCAACGGGTCGCGGGCCCCATGCGCAATCAAGGGATGAAGCGTCAAGGGACTGATCGCCGAGAAGGCCAAGGTGTGGCCATCGGGTTCGGCACGCGCGAGCGCTTCGATGCCCACACTGCCGCCCGCGCCAGGCCGGTGCTCCACCAGCACCGGTACGCCGAGCGCATGCGCCAGCGGCTCAGCCAGCGCCCGTGCCATGGCATCGCTCACGCCGCCGGGCGGATAGACCAAGATCAGCCGCAGCGGCCGGGTCGGCCACGCGCGCTCGCGCGATGGTGACCTGGACTCGGCGTGGGCGCATGCGAAACCGGCCAGCGCCGCAGCGCCCAGCCCCTGGGTCAAGAGTTCGCGCCGCCGCAGCGTCATGCGACTGAGCGCGCACGCAGAAGCGCGACGAATTGTTGCGCGGGCAGATTGTCCTCGCTCTCGCGCCACACCAGCGTGAGCGGTGCATCCAATGCATCGCAGCCGGCCAGCGGGGCGTAGGTGATCGCGTGCGAGTGCACTCCAGCCATCGAGGCCGGCACCACCGACACGCCCACCCCGGCCGCCACCAGATTGAGGTTGGTCATCATGCGATCCACCTCAGCCACCACGCGCGGCAACAGGCCCTGAGCGTGGCAGAGCGCGAGAAGGTCAGCGTACAGTCCGGGCGCGCCCGGCCGTCGCACCAGGATGATGCTGTCCTCGCACAACTGTGCGAGCGTGAGTGCGCGCAGATGGCGGCGCGAAGCCGGTGTGCGGGCCGCCGAAGTTGCCGCTGACCACGGGTGGTCGGCCGGCAGCGCCGCCACCACCGGTTCGCGCAGCAGGGTATCGAACACCAGGCCGACCGGCCGCACCACGGGCACCCGCAGCAGCGCGGCCTGCAGCCGTCCCGCGGCCAGCGCCTCGGTGAGTTCGGCCGCGTTGGCCTCTCGCAGCTGCAGTTGCACGCACGGATGAGCATGGCGGAAGGCGCGCAGCGCATCTGGCACGAAGCGATGCGCAGCCGCGGAACTGGTGAAGCCCACCCGCAGCACACCGGCCTGTCCTTCAGCGACCCGCTTCATGCGCAAGCGCATGGCCTCCATGTCATCCAGCAGCCGGGTCGCCTCCGCCTGGAACAGCCGCCCCGCGTCAGTGAGCGCGACGCCGCGCGGATGGCGCCGGAACAGCTGCACACCCAACTCGCRCTCCAGCGCCTTGATCTGCTGGCTCAGCGGCGGCTGCTGGATGCCCAGGCACTCGGCGGCACGGGTCATGTGGCCGGTCTCGGCAACGGCCGTGAAATAGCGCAGCGATCTCATGTCCATGGACTTGTCTCCATATTTTTTTCGTATCGAAAGTGCCATTTCATTTTATTTGACGCCAGGTCACCCACGCTCATATCGTCGGCCCCCACCATGAGTCGGYCTCCGAAGGCCGCGTTCTCCGGAGACAAATCCATGCGCTCATCGCTCCTCGTTTGCCGCACAGCCCTCTTCCCACGCGCCAGGCGCGCCGCCGCGGTGCTCTGTCTGACTTCGCTCCTGACCGGTCTGACCGCGTGCGGCGGCGGCAGCGGTAACGGCTTCGCCGCCCTGCCG
>NZ_JBFUIU010000869.1:0-3587 GCF_056401695.1 Variovorax sp. P4_D9 | reverse complement strand
CCTCCCGCCCCATCGCCGCGCCGCCCAGCGTGCCGGCCAGCAGACCGACGATGAGCGCCAGCCCGTAGCCCTTGTGTCCGCCGATCGGCAGCAGGAAGCCCTCGCTGGCGCGCGCCGGATCCAGCAGCGGCTGGCCTTGCCGATCGATCATCCAGCCCGGCGGCATCGGCTCGCCGCGCTTGGCCAGCGCCTTGACCTTGCCGTAGGCCGCCACCGTCGTCGCCATGTCCAGCACCACCGGCGGCTCGTCGCCGGACGGGATGCCGGCGGCGATCGGATTGGTCGACAGCAGCATCTCGGCCCCGCCCCAGGGCGGCAGGTGATTGGCGTTGCCGACCGCGAAGTACAGGCCGAGCATGTCGTGCTGGAGCGGCCGCCGCGCGTAGAGCGAGGCCGGTCCGGCGTGGTTGCTATAGCGGGTGCCGACCCAGGCCACGCCGGCGCTGCGCGCCTTCTCGATCGCGATGTCGACGGCCCGGGAGACGACGAGATGCCCCATCCCGTTGTCGCCGTCGACAACCGCCATCGCCGCGCGCTCCTGCACGATGCGAATGTCGGGATGCTTGTTGATGCCGCCGGCGTTCAGCCGCTTGAGGTACTGCGGCAGCCGGATCACGCCGTGGCCGTCGCTGCCTTGCAGGTCGGCCTCGGCCATCAGCGAGGCCACGCTGGCGGCGTCGGCCGGCGGCAGTCCGGCCTGCACGAAGGCGGCCTCGATGAAGCCCCGCAGCGCTTCGTGGGGGATCAGATTTCCGGTCATGGTGTAGGGCAGCTGCGCATGTTCATTCGGACTTGATCCCGCGCTCCTGGATCAGCTTGCGGTAGAGCTCAAACTGGGCCTTCAGGGCCTGGCTGAACTCGGCCGCAGGCATGCCGCGCGGCGTCACGCCGAGCGCCAGCAGCCGGTCCCGCAGGGCCGGGTCCGCCAGCGCCTTGGCAATCTCGGCATTGAGCCGGGCCACGATCTCCTTGGGCGTGCCCGCCGGGGCGACCAGTGCGAACCAGGAATTGAAAGTGAAGCCGGGCATGCCGGCCTCGATGAAAGTGGGAACCTCCGGGAACTGCGCCAGCCGGGCCGGGGCGGAGACCGCCAGCAGGCGCAACTTGCCGGCCTGCAGCAGCGAGACCACGGTGCCGAGGCCTTGCATGCTGGCGTCGACTTCGCCCGCGGCGGCTGCCACCGCGGCGGGCGTCGCGCCCTTGTACGGAACGTGCAGCAGTTCGATCCCCGCCCGGCCGCTGATCAGCGCCATGCCGATGTGCTGGGGGCTGCCGTTGCCGCCCGAGCCGTAAGTCAGCTTGCCCGGGCTCGCCTTGGCGGCGGCGATGAAGTCGGTCAGCGTGCGGTAGGGCGAATCGGATCTCACGACCAGGCCCCACTCGACCGTGCCGACCAGCGATACCGGATCGAAATCGGTGAGCGCGTTCCAGCTCATGTGCGGCTGCATGTTGGGGACCATCGTCAGCACGCTGTCGTTGAATCCGCCCAGCGTGTAGCCGTCGGGCGCGGCGCGCGCCACCTTCTCCGCGCCGATCAGCCCCGACGACCCCGGGATGTTCTCGATCACGAAGCCCTGGCCGAGGCCCTCGGACAGCTTCTGCATCACGACCCGGGCCGCGTTGTCGACGGCGCTGCCCGCGGCCAGCGGAATGACCAGCCGGATCGGCTTGGTCGGCCAGGCGCCTTGCGCCTGTGCTCGGCCGGGAATGGCGCAGGCGGCGGCCAGCGTGGCCAGGGCGGCCATCGCCGCACGGCGCGAACAGGGGAGGGGGGTCATGGGCGTCTCGTTGGAAGGGGTTGTTGTCTCTTGCTGTCGTCGGGGCGGCGTCGCGAACGATCGAGGCTAGGGCCGCGACGCCGGCGTTGTCCAATGCTCGTTTCGTGCGATGCCATAACATGTTGATATCGATCCAGGGTTTTCCAGAATTCCAGAGATGCACCTGCGCACCCTTGCCTACTTCGTCGCCGTGGCCGATGCCGGCAGCCTGACCGCGGCGGCTGCTGCCATACCGATTGCGCAACCCGCGCTGACGCGCCAGATGCGCGAACTCGAGTCGGAGCTCGGTGTGCAACTGCTGCAGCGGCTGCCCCGCGGCGTGCGCCTGACGCAGGCAGGCCTGTCGGTCTACGAGTCGGCGCAGCGGATGCTGGGGGAGGCGGCGCGCCTCCGGCAGACGCTGGCGCGAAGCCAGTCGATCGACAAGGAGACGGTGGTCCTCGGCGCTTCTCCCACGCTGGCCCGGCTGCTGTTGCCGGGGCTGTTCGAGAGCTGCGCCGCCCTGCTCGGCGGCATGGCACTGCGCACGCGCGAGGCCTTCACGCCCATGCTGCTGGACTGGCTGGAGCGCGGGCTGGTCGACATGGCGGTCGTGGCCAATCCGGAGTCGGGCCGCCCGCTGTCGCTGCATCACCTGGTGGTCGAACCCTTCGCGCTGATCTCGCATACCAGCATGCGCATCGCGCCGGTGGTGATGGTCAGTCAGCTGGCGCGCATTCCRCTGCTGATGACGAGCCTGCACCGCGGCATCGTCGAACGCCAGCTGCTGTCGGTGGGCAAGCGGCTCAACGTGCATTCGGAGATCGACTCGGTGGATTCGATCCGCGAACTGGTCGTGCGCGGACGCTGGGCCACGATCATGCCGATCTCGGTGTTCAAGGGCGGCAGCCGGCCGCGCTCCATCAGGATGTCGGAGATCTCCGGTGTCCAGTTGAACCGCCAGCTGATGCTGGCCACGCGGCTGCATCCGCGGCCGAATCCGGCGCTGTCGCTGGTGCAGGAACTCGTCGAATCCGAGTTCGCCCGCCTCGAGCGGGAAGGCGCGTTCAGCTTCGGCCCGACCACGCCGGAAGCGGCTTGACAAGACGGGGCCAATGCACCGAGAGTGAGTCCCCCATGAAGCTGCGATTCGGACTCATCGCCAACCGGGTGCATCGCCAGGGAAGCGATGGTGCGCTCATCGCCTGGGCCAAGACCTGTGACGAAGGCATCCGCGTTCTCGGCATGCATCTGTTCGTGGTGGGCGGCGCGTACGACGCATTGATGAGCGCGCAGATGCTGACCGGACATCCCTCGTTGTTCCGATTGCCCTCCGGGGTCGAGGGTGGCGTGATGAGGCTGGCCTCTCGCATCGCGGGCGGGCTGAAGCCGGATGACGACCTCGACGGCGTGATCTACCTGGTCGATCCGGTCGATCCGTCATCGCTCTATCCCGAGGCGCAGGCGCTGAAGCGGCAGTGCGTCATTCATGGCAAGCCCTTCGTGTCCACCTTGGCCGGTGCGGTCGAGTGGATCACCGTCGAACTTTTCCATGCCAACCTGGGCAAGACGGAACACCGGCTGCCACTGGAAGGCCGGACCGTCGCATTGATCGCCCACGATGCGCTGAAGCAGCGCATGGTGGATTTCGCCGCCCGGCATTTCGACATCCTGTCGAGCTTCGCCGCCCGCGTGGGCACGGGCACGACCGGCGGGCTGCTCAACGACATGGCATGGTCGCGCGGATGGCCTGCAGGCCAGCCCTGGGTCGAGCGCCACCTGAGCGGACCGATGGGAGGCGATGCACAGATTGCGGAGCTGGTGCTGAAC